>CASEKZ010000071.1 GCA_949288625.1 uncultured bacterium
CGAATGCAAGAGAATCTTCCTACTTTTATTACGTCTAATTTAAACTTAAAAGAGTTAGAAGAACATTTAAGTGTTACCACAAATAATAAATCAGAAAAAGTAAAAGCAAGAAGAATAATAGAAAGAATAAGACAGTTAACCATTGATATGGAAATGATAAGTAAGAATAACAGATGTTAATTTTGACACGTTAAGAACTAGTAAAGTAGATAATATAATTAATCTTCATAAAACTATTATCAAATTTAATTTGAATAGATGTTTTTACACTCTTAAATATTTTTTGTAGTTTTTAAGTATTTGCTCAAGTAGACGATTACTTTATAGTGATTGACTTATAAATTTATTTGTAGTATTATTTTGTTATAAATGCGATAAAAAAAGACATGGTTTTATAATGATGTTTTAAAGAGAGTCTATGTTGGTGAAAATTAGATAAACTAGTTATAAAATTACTACTTTTAAGCAGGAACCGAAAGGAATTCCCGTGTTTTATAAACACGTTATCAAATTAAGCTAAAGGTAAGGATGGTACCGTGCAAAAAGCACTCCTTTGTGGGGTGCTTTTTTCTTTAAAGGAAAGTAGGTGTTAATATGATTGAAAAATGGAAACTAGCCTTAAAGGAATTTTTAAAGAGGTATGAAGATGATGATGACGTTATCGGGGCTATTTTATGTGGTAGTTATGCAAATGGTAGCCAAACCGAGTACTCTGATATAAATGTTTATTTGGTTTTGAGAAATGATGTGAATTACGAGGAAAGGGCAAACGCTGATTCAAATAGTTACTTAATAGAATATTTCATGCGACCAGTATGGAAAATAAAGAAAAACATGGAAGAAGAGTTTAATGATAATGATTTATTTACCGCTAATATGTTTGCGTACGGAAAAATAATCTACGATTTAAATGGTGACGTTAAAGAGCTTCAAGATAAAGCTTTAGAATATATTGATAAACCACTTAATAACATTAATTCTGAAAAATTAGATATGAATAACTACTTTTTATGGAAATATTTAAATGAGTTAAAGGTCTGTTTAAAAGAGAATAACCCACAATTTAACTTAATATATTATAGGGCATTAAAAGACGTATATGATGCTTATTGTGAATATTTAAGTATTCCCAAACTGCCGACAACTAAGATATATAAGACATTAACAGATGAAAAATATAGAAGAAGATATCATGTGTTTAAAGTTCCAGAAGATGAGTTTGTTAAATTATACATAAAATGTTTTGAGTTAGATAAACCAAGCACAATGTATAAAAACATGGAAACATTAATAAATTATTATTATAAAAAGCAAGGTGGATTTAACATAAGAAGTTTTAAATTAAAAACCAAGTTGAATTAATATTTTATTTGGGGAAAAATGATAACTAATTTATTGATTATTTAAAAGATAAAAGCGTTTCTATAAAAAAGAAAAGCAAAAACAAATGAAAAGAGGTAATAGATATGATAAACATAAAAGAAGATGAAAAATTAAGCGTTTTAAATCACTCTTGTGCACATTTAATGGCACAGGCGGTAAAACATTTATATCCAAAAGCTAAATTCTGGGTAGGACCTGTTATAGAAGAGGGATTTTACTATGACATTGATTTAGGCGATAAAACTCTAACAGATGAGGATTTACCTAAAATAGAAAAGGAAATGAAGAAAATTGCTAAAGATGGGAAAAGAATAACAAGGCATGAAATATCAAAACAAGAAGCACTTGAAATGTTTAAAGATGATTCGTATAAAATCGATTTAATAGAAAGAATGGATCCTAAAGATACCGTTATTTCTTGTTATACGCAAGGTGATTTTACTGATTTATGTCGTGGTCCTCACGTTGATACCGTAAAAAAATTAAAGTACTTTAAGCTTTTAAAACACTCTGGTGCATATTTTAAAGGTGATTCTAAAAATAAGATGCTTCAAAGAATCTATGGCATTTGTTTTGAGACGGAAGAGGATTTAAAAAAACATCTAGAAGAATTAGAAGAAAGAAAACAAAGGGATCATAGAAAAATAGGTAAAGAACAAGACATATTCATGAATCATGAACTAGTTGGGGCAGGAATGCCTTTATGGCTTCCAAATGGTGCTATAATTCGTAAGGAATTGGAAAACTATATATATGAAAAAGAAAGAAAAATGGGATATAAGCACGTTTATACGCCATGCGTTGGAACGGTTGATTTATATAAAACATCAGGTCACTGGGATCATTATAAGGAAAACATGTTTCCATCGATGAAGGTAGATGATGAAGAGTTTGTTTTAAGACCTATGAATTGTCCTCATCATATGCTTGTTTATAAAAATAAACTTCATTCGTATAAGGAACTTCCTATTAGAATAGGCGAGTTTGCAACTGACTTTAGGTATGAAGCATCTGGTGCGGTAAAAGGTTTAGAACGAGTTAGATGCATGTGTCAAAATGATGCACACCTATTTGTTACTCCAGAACAAATAGGCGATGAATTTAAAAGGGTCGTAAGTTTAATACTAGATGTTTATAAAGATTTTGGAATAAAAGATTATAAATTTAGATTGTCACTTAGGGATAAAGAAGATAAGGAAAAGTACTTTGATGATGATGAAATGTGGAATAATGCGGAAGACAAACTAAGAGAAGTATTAAACGAACTTAAGGTAGATTATTTCGAAGCTATTGGCGAGGCGGCTTTTTATGGGCCTAAGTTAGACGTTGAGGTTAAACCTGCGGTTGGACCTGAAGTTACTTTATCAACTTGT
>CASEKZ010000072.1 GCA_949288625.1 uncultured bacterium
AATCATGAAGTGTCAGTTTCTTGTGACGATTTTAATTATTGCATTAATGAGGTGTACGAGTATTTTGATAAAGAGTTTTTACTTGATCATTTAACAACTGGATTTAAAGTTGACAGTATTTCTTTTATAGCATATAAAGATGAAGTTGAAAAATACTTACAAAATAATAAAGTAGATTATGAAATATATTAAATATACGGTTTACTTTTTCTAATAAAATAGTTATAATTTATCTAGTAGATGAGGTGAAAAAGTGAAGAATTTATGGAATTTTATTAAAGATAAGTCTTATTATTTTTTGGGTGGTACGGTTATTATAATTATTATAATTATCATTATTACTTCTTGCTCTAAAGGTAATGGATCTAGCTATGAAGAAATTGAGGATAAAATGGTTAGTGCTGCAAAAGATTATTATAAAGATAAAAAAAGTGCTTTACCTAAAGAAATTGGTGGAAGTGTAAGAGTTAGTATTGCTTCATTAGTTGAAGCTGAGTTATTAAATGAAGTTACTGATCCAAATGATAGTTCTAACGTATGTTCTGGTTACGTTGAGGTAACTAAAGTTGATGATGAATATGCATACGAGCCTTTCTTGGTTTGTGAAGGAAATTATGAACCTAAATACTTAGTAGATAAAATAAAAGAAGTGAAAACAGATGAGTTGGGAAATGGAGTTTATACGATTAATGATGAGTATGTTTATCGTGGTTCCGACGTTGATAATTATGTTTCTTTTAACGATATATTGTGGAGAATAGTAAAAATAGATAAAGATGGGGACATTAAATTAGTAAAAGCAGAACGGACGATGGATACTTATTCATGGGATACAAAATACAATTCTGAAAGCGAAACAACATCAGGAGACACCTCTAATTATTTACTTACTAATATAAGACAAATGTTAAACACTTATTATGAAGATAACTTTACTAAAGAAAACAAATCAAAGATAATATCGAAAGATATATGTGTTGGTAAGGTTTCTTTAACTGATGAGTTTAGTACTGAAAAAGAGTGTTCGATTATAAAAGAAAGTGAAAAGGTAAGTTTGCTAAACGCAACTGATTATAAAAACGCTAGTTTAGATAATAATTGTACTACTTTAAGTAGTAATGAATGTATCAATAGAAATTATTTAGCTGATGATAATGTAAATACCTGGCTTTTGAATCCGTCTTCACAAGATACTTATAGAGTTTTATATCTTTATAATACTTTGGGAACTTCTTATGCCAGTAGTGAAAGAAGAATAAATCCAGTAATTTATTTATCAAGTAAGGTTATTACAAGCAAAGGAAACGGAACAATGGATGATCCGTATGTAATAAAGTAAATAGTTCACGGTTTTAATGTGAACTATTTTTTATTACTATTAAAAATGGAGCGTTAACGTTATTTGTGTTTTTATATATTTTATGTGAAATTTCATTTTTGTTTAAATAACTTAGTATTTTACTACTTTCTTTTTTGCCTTCTTCATGCGGATAACAAGTTATTAAAATAATACCTTTTTTATTTAGCATTTTAAATGTTTTTTTAACCGAATTTAAAGTTGATTTATAATTAGTTGTTATTTTTTTATTACCATTTGGTAAATATCCTAAATTATAGATTACAAGACTTATTTTGCCATGATTATTTTTTAAATATACATCTATTTTTTCGTGTGTGTCGTTAATTAAAGTAACGTTATTAATGTTATTTTTTTTAAGAAGTTCCTTTGTACTGTTTATTGCTTGTTTTTGAATATCAAAAGCATACACCTTCTTAGATAATCGTGAAAGCATTAGAGTATCATTTCCGTTACCACACGTTGCATCAACTGTTATATCACCTTTTTTAATAAATTTATTACATATTAATCTTACTCGGTTTAAAATGCTTTTATTAAATCCTTGATAAGTACCCCTTTTGTTTAGCTCTTTATCAATGTCATTTAGAACACTTACTTTTTTAAGAGTCCAAAGCGGGGCGATTAAATCTTCTTTAGCACCATCTCCAGTTAAACGATGAATAACGATTTTTTCATCTAATTCTTCTATTTGATTACATACTATGTTAACGTACTGTTCCTTACTAAGTAGATGAAAATTCGTTTTATAATAATATTTTTCAAGTGGTGTGTTTTTAAGTACGTGAAGCATGTGTATTTTAATGCCTTGTACGTTTAATCTATTTATGTGTCTTATGGTATCCATCATCATATCAGCGGTTTCAAAAGGAAGTCCATTTATAATATGCACTATAACGTTTATGTTTTTCTTTCTTAGCTTACTAACACATTTATCAAAACATGCTAAATCATGACCACGATTTATTAGTTTTAAAGTATCATCGTGCATGCTTTGTAACCCTAATTCAACCATTAAATAAGTTCTTTTATTTAAATCGGATAAATATTCTAAACATTCATCACTGATTGCATCTGGTCTTGTACCAATACTTATTCCAACCACGTTTGGGAAGGTAAGAACTTCTTCAAATTTTTTTCTTAAGACGTTTAATGGAGCATACGTATTTGTGTTTGCCTGAAAGTATGCTATATATTTAGTATCGGGCCATTTATCGTTTAGTTTTTCTTTTACTTTATTAAATTGTGTTAATAAATCTTCGTTTTTATTTCCCGCAAAATCACCTGAACCATATGATGAGCAGAAAATGCAGCCACTGCCATTTTTAAAATTAGGGCAAGAAAAGTTACCATTTAAACTAACCTTAAACACCCGAACCCCAAATCTATTCATCAAATCATAATTTAAAGTATGATACCTTTTGTTATCCAAACTATATTTAAACATAAATATCACCAAAACAAGTATATCATGTATAAAATAATATTAAAACAAATATAAATATTTTGTAATAAGTTTTAGGTGCTTTTTTCTTCTAATGGTTGTTTTTAATTGACTTTAATTAATATTTT
Source organism: uncultured bacterium (assembly GCA_949288625.1). GTDB lineage: Bacteria > Bacillota_I > Bacilli_A > RF39 > UBA660 > Aphodocola. Next base: position 2,930 of record CASEKZ010000072.1, read on the forward strand.
ATATATAGTTAAAGTAAGGAGGTAGATATATGTTTTGCGAAAATTGTGGTGCAAAGGCTAAAGAAGGAGCTAAATTTTGTGAAGAATGTGGTACTCAATTAAAAGTACCTAAAAAAAAGGAGGTTAAAAAAAGAAAACCATTAACTAAGAAAAACAAGATTATTATTGGTATTACTTGTTTCGTAGTGCTTGCTTTGGTTATTTTCTTCGTTGTTTGTAGCAGCGTTTATAAGCCAAAAACAGTTGCGGTTAACTATTTTGAAGCGGTAATAAATAATGATTATGATTCACTTTATGACTACTTAGACGTTGATAACAAAGATTTTACTAGCAAAAAGATTTTTAAGCAACTAGTAAAAAAACAAGATGATTATAAGGTTGTAAATTATAAAGTAAGTAGTACTAAAATTAGTGATGATGGTTTATCTGCTGCCGTTACAATTAAGTATGTAACAAAAGATAGTGATGATGAGGTAGCCTCAATTAAGCTTGTTAAGGATAAGAAAAACAAGATGTTGTTCTTTAGTAATTGGAAGGTTAGTAATTCTTTAGAAACGGTTAAAGATTATGAAATAAAAGTCATAAAGGGTTCTAAAATAAAAGTTGCGGGAATAAAATTAGATGATTATTTGGATGATGAGAAATCCAGTAGCGATTTTGATGTTTACGTTTTACCAGAGGTATTTAAATTAGAATATCCTGTTAAAGTTACTTATCCAATGGGATTTACCATTGATACTTCAATTGAACCAGATTCTTATTTGGGAACCTCAAGTACTTTAACAATTGATTCTGATAACATTAAAGATGAAACTAAAGAAGAAATTGAAAACGAAATTTTAAAAAACATTCAAATTATTTATGATGGTGCAAAAGATAGTAAAAACTTTAGTGATATTAAAGGTAATTTTGAATTTGAAAATGGTGATTTAACTGATTTAGAAAGCACCTATAATGAGTTTAAAGAAGATTTAACTAATCGTTCAACAAAACTTACGGATATAAAGTTTAACGAAGCGAAGATAAGTTATATCGACATTAATGATGATGGTGCTTTAGAAATTGATTTTTCCGCTGACTATGATTATAAGGCGACCTATGAATTTTTAGGTGAAACAAAAAATAGTGATGGCAACGGAACTACTTATTCAACAATGATATTTGCTTATGATAATGGTTATAAATTAATTGATTTTGATGATTTTAAATATTATTTTTATTAGGAGGATTATATGGCAAAATTTTGTTCAAATTGTGGACGCAAGCTAAAAGAAGGTGAAGTTTGCGATTGTAAAAAAGATGAATCTAGTTTAGACTTACAAAATGGATTTAATCAAGTGTTAGAATTTTTCAAAGGAATGTTTACAAAACCTGTTAATACTATCAAATCCCATATGAAAGCAAGTAATTTTACTTTATCGTGTATAATTATTGCTGTTATAGGTGTTATTACTGGCTTATTTGGAATGCTTTTGATTAAGGAAATGATTAATTCAGCTACGACTTTAACTTATGGTTTAAGTGTAAGTCCGTATATTGAAATACCATATTTTAAAGTGTTTATAATAACTACAATTGCAACCATTGCACTTTATTATTTACAAGCTTTGATTCTTTATTTGGTTGCGGGAAAAATGTTTAAAGCAAACATTGATTACAAAGAATCATTTAATTTTCTTACTGCTTTAGCAGTGTACAGTTTAGCTGGCATAATAATTAGCTTTATTGGTGTTTTAATTTCACCTGCAATATTTGTAATTATTATGGCACTAGTTATGATGTTTACTTTAATTACTTTTGCTTTAGGAGTAAAAGAAGCATTTAAACTAAATGATGCTAAAACCATGTATGCTATTATTTTGACAAACGTATTTTTTAGCTTAATAGTATATATAATAATGCTAATATTTAATTAGAAACCAAAATGGTTTCTTTTTTTAATAAATAAATTAAGCTTTTTACACTTGCTTTTTATAGTGTAAAATATTATACTATTAATATCAAAACGTTGATGAAGAGTACTAAGTTAATTATCTTTTTAAAGAGAGTTTACGTTTGGTGTAAGTAAACAAAAGATATTAACCGAACTAGCTTCGGAGTTATTATGTGAACCTTTAGTAATATAATACGTTTAACCTCGTTATGGGTTATGAGGGTATACATATTCATGTATAAATTAAGGTGGTACCGTGGACATACAAGTTCATCCTTTGTTTTGGGATGAACTTTTTATTTTATTAGGAGGAATAATTATGGTAGAATTAGCTAAAATAGCATTAGAATTTGTTGGCGTTTTTTTAATAGTATATTTAGGTTATTATTTCTTTATTTATAAAAAAGCAAAGAGGTTTGATAGAAAGAAGATGCCAACGAACATTAAGTATTTAGTTTTTAAATATAATATCAACGTTGTTAAAATAGGTTATAAACGGGTGCTTAAAACGCTTATGTTCTGTGATTCTTTTATAGTTGCGTTATTATTTTCGGTAACTAGATTTGTTGATAACATATACATAAGATTAATAATTGCATTTATTTTGATATTTCCTTTATTTGCAGGAATTTATCATTTGGTTGCAATGCACTATAAAAAGGAGAGTGAATAATTATGGAATATAATTTTAAAGAAATAGAGAAAAGATGGCAGAAGTACTGGGATGATAACAAAACTTTTAAAACTGACGTATGGGATTTTTCAAAGCCTAAGTTTTATGCACTTGATATGTTTCCTTACCCATCAGGTGTAGGTCTTCATGCGGGACATCCAGAAGGTTATACGGCAACTGATATTGTATCTCGTATGAAAAGGATGCAAGGATATAACGTTCTTCATCCAATGGGATATGATTCTTTTGGTCTTCCAGCGGAGCAGTATGCGGTTCAAACTGGAAATCATCCAAGTGGTTTTACCGAAAAGAACATTGAGTATTTTACTAGCCAATTAAAGGAACTTGGTTTTGATTATGATTGGGATCGGATGATTGCAACTTCTGATCCAAAGTATTATAAATGGACCCAGTGGATCTTTAGCAGGTTATACGAAGATGGTTATGCTAAATACGTTGATATGCCAGTTAACTGGTGTGAGGAGCTTGGTACCGTTTTATCAAATGACGAAGTAATAGATGGAAAATCAGAGCGTGGTGGGTATCCGGTAGTAAGAAAGAACATGAAACAATTATGTATCGATCAGCCTAAGTTTGCGCAAAGGCTTCTTGAAGGTTTAAATGAAATAGATTGGCCAGAGTCAACTAAGGAAATGCAAAGAAACTGGATAGGTAAGTCTACTGGTGTTGAAGTTGATTTCGAAATAGTAGGCGGTGGAAAGTTTTCCATTTACACAACATGTATTGAAACCATTTATGGCATTACTTTCATGGTTTTAGCACCGGATGGATCTTTAGTTAAAGAACTAATGCCTAGAATAGAAAACAAAGAAGAAGTAAATGCTTACATAGAAGAAACTTTAAAAAAATCAGACATGGATAGAACCGAACTTAACAAAGGAAAAAGTGGCTGCGAGTTAAAGGGAATTAAAGCAATAAACCCGGTTAATAAAAAAGAAGTTCCGGTGTTTATTGGAGACTTTGTTTTAGCAAACTACGGAACTGGTGCGGTTATGGCGGTACCTTCTCATGACCAAAGGGATTTTGAGTATGCAACCGTTCATAACATTCCAATGATTAAGGTGATAGATGGAAAAGACGTAAGCAAAGCAGCTTTTGAAAAACAAGATTATTTAGGTAAGGGATGCAAACTTATTAACTCAGAAGAATTTACTGGTTTAACTGTCGAGGAAGCAAAGGAAAAAATAACCGATAAGTTAGTTAAAATGGGTGTTGCAAGAAAGACCACTAATTATAAGTTTAGGGAGTGGATCTTCGCCCGTCAAAGATACTGGGGAGAGCCAGTACCAATCGTTCACATGGAAGATGGTACGGATTACTTACTTCCTGATGATGAATTACCACTTGTATTACCAGAATTAAAAGATTATAAAGGACATAATGGTAAGGCTCCTTTAGAGAATGCAACAAAGTGGAAGCACTATGAAAAAGATGGTAAAAAAGGTATTCGTGAAACTTCAACGATGCCTGGTTCGGCAGGTTCTAGTTGGTACTTTTTAAGATACATTGATCCTCATAATGATAAAGAGTTTGCAAATCAAGAGTTATTAAAGCACTGGATGCCGGTAGATTTATACATTGGTGGACCAGAACATGCCGTTGGGCATTTGATGTATTCTAGAATTTGGAATAATTATCTTTATGATAAAGGATTATCTCCGGTTAAAGAGCCATTTAAAAAATTGGTTCATCAAGGTATGATACTAGGTGAAAACGGAATTAAAATGGGAAAACGTTATCCTGAATTTGTTGTTAACCCAAGTGACATAGTAAAAAAATATGGAGCGGATACTTTAAGGCTATACGAAATGTTTATGGGGCCTTTGGAAGCATCAAAACCTTGGAGTATGAAAGGCGTTGAAGGTGCTAAAAAATTCTTGGATAGGGTTTGGAGGTTATTTACCGAAGAAAATAAAAGCTTTGATGAAGAGAATAAAAACCTTGAAAGAATATATCATGAAACGGTTAAAAACGTTACTAACGATTATGAAAAATTATCATTTAATACGGCAATAAGCTACTTGATGGTATTTGTTAACGCGGTTTATAAAGAAAGCGTATTTCCGGTGGAATATGCGGAAGGCTTTATAAAGCTATTAAATCCGATATGTCCACATATTACCGAGGAATTATGGAGCATTTTGGGTCATGATAAAACGATTGCTTATGAACCTTGGCCAAAGTATGATGATGCTAAACTTGTTCAAACCCAGTTTGATATAGCCGTTCAAGTAAATGGTAAGTTAAGGGGTACTATTACTATATCAGTAGATGATACCGAAGATGTTATAAAAGAAAAAGCGTTATCTTGCGAAAACGTTAAAAGACATACTGATGGTAAAGAAATAGTAAAAGTAATCGTTATTAAAAATAAGATAGTAAACGTAGTGGTAAAAGGATAGTTTAATGCTATTCTTTTTTAATAAAAAAACGTTTTTAGTAATTAATAACTTAGTTGTTTGTGACAAAAAAATAAAACTATAACAAATATTACGTATGATTTGAAAACAGTATTAGACAAATTTAGTACAAGAAAAGTAAACTGGCGTAAGTAATTCATGTATTTTGTTTTATTTTACATTAAAAAATGGTATAATATGTAAAGAAGATTTATCCATAATAGAAATAGGTGATTAACTTGAACGTAAACGGAATTGATATTAATTATATAGATTTTGGTAATAAGAAAAAAGATGCAATTGTTTTACTTCATGGATGGGGACAAAATATTTCCATGATGCAAATGTTAGGTGAACCATTTAAAAAAGATTATCGAATAATCGCAATAGACTTTCCGGGTTTTGGAAGAAGTGAGGAACCAAAAGAAGTAATTGGTGTTGATGGATATACTAAAATAGTTGAGAAATTACTTAATAAGTTGAACGTTAAAAACCCAATATTAATTGGACATTCTTTTGGTGGAAGAGTATCCGTTAAGTTTGCATCTAGAAATGATGTTAAAAAACTAATATTACTTTCTCCCGCGTTAAGAGGTCATGATAAAAAAGGCTTAAAAACTAAAGTTTTAAAGTTTTTAAAGACGATACCAGGAATTAAGAATTTAGAAGGTTGGGCTAAAAATCATATTGGATCACGTGATTATAAGGCTGCAAGTCCAGTCATGAAACAGGTTTTAGTAAAGACTGTTAATGAGGATTTATCAGAGGATGCAAAAAAAATAAAAGTTCCAACGATTTTGATATATGGTGATTTAGATAGTGAAGTGCCAGAAGAAGACACGAAGGAATACGAAAGATTAATTCCTGATTGTGGATTAATATTATATGATGGTTGTACTCATTTTGCATACTTAGAAAGGTTGAGTCAAACCATAAGTATAATTAGAAATTTTATAAAGTAAGGATGTGTTTTAGATGTTTTATTTAAGTTTAATTCCTTTTGTATTATTATTAATAAATGACTTTAAAAAATCACTTCACATGGCACAGCAGAATCTTTATAATGATGATAGAAGATTTTTAAAATGGACGATAAAGGATTTTAAAGCGTTTAAAACCCCGCTTAAGTGTTCATTAGTTGTTTTGGCAACGTATCTTATATTAATTATGTTTAAATTAGATTCAAAAGTTATGACTTCAATATATTTCTTTTTGGTTTGTTTAATAATCTTAATATTAAAAATAAAAGAAAATAAAAATAGTGACGTTAAAATAGCTCTTAAAGTAACTGCAAGGGTTAAAAGACTTATATTCACAAACGTTGTTTTGTTTATCATATTTTGCATAATATTAGTTTACATAAAAAGCATAAACGTTATTTACTTACTTTTATTCGCGTATGATTTACTAATTAATTTTATTCTTATGTTATCTATAATAATTAATAAGCCGGTTGAAAAAATGGTTTACTTATCCTTTAAAAGTAAGGCTGTAAAAAAATTAAAAGAAATGAAAAACCTAAAAGTTATTGGAATAACCGGTAGCTATGGAAAAACTAGTAGCAAAAACATACTAAGTGATATTCTAAACGTTAAATATAACGCTCTTCCTAGTCCAAAAAACTTTAACACGCCATATGGTCTTATAATAACGATTAATAATTATTTAGATAAATTTGACGATATTTTAATCGCGGAAATGGGAGCATATAAAGTTGGTGAAATAAAACAGTTATGTGATTTAGTAAAACCAAAGTATGGTATTTTAACTAAAATAGGTACTGCTCATATTGAAATATTCGGCTCTCAAAAAAACATTCAAAAAGGGAAGTTTGAACTTATTGAAAGTCTTCCTCATGATGGTATCGGAGTTTTAAATGCTGATGATGAATTACAAGTTAATTACAAATTAAAAAATAGTTGTAAAATAATTTGGGTAGGCATTGAAAATAAAAACGCTGATGTGTTGGCAAGTGATATTAAAACCTCTAATAAAGGAACTAGTTTTAAAGTCACGTTTAAAGGTGATAATAAAAAGCATGAGTTTACAACGAGGTTATTAGGGTATAATAATATATATAATATTTTAGCAGCACTTGCTTTATCAAAGGAATTTGGTTTAACCATAGAACAAATGAAAAAAGCTGTTTTGGGGGTAAAAAGCGTTGAACATCGTTTAGAATTAAGGGAAAATAAAAATATAACTTACATTGATGATTCTTATAACTCTAATCCAGTAGGCTCTAAAATGGCGTTGGAAGTGTTAAAAGACATGCCGGGGCTTAGAATCATAATGACCCCAGGAATGGTTGAACTTGGTGATAAGTCTTATGAACTTAATAAAGCTTTTGGAACTTATATGAAAAACACGACTGATATTGTTATATTAGTTGGTGAAAAAATAACTAAACCAATTAAAGATGTATTAAAAGAAGTTAAGTATAATGATAAAAACATATATGTTGTTAAAAGTACCAAGGAAGCTTTTGCACTAGTTAATAGTTTATCCAAGGGAAAAGATACTTACTGTTTAATTGAAAATGATTTGCCAGATATTTATAATGAATAGGAGTTGATTTTAAAATGAAAATAAGAGTTGGCGTTTTGTATGGTGGAAAAACAACGGAACACGAAGTTAGTATTATAACGGCCGTACAAGCAATGGAATTTTTAAACAAGGATAAATATGACGTTATTCCTATGTATTTAACAAAGGAAAACGAAATGTACACGGGCGAACCCTTAAAGGAAATGGATGTTTATAAAGAAACGGAGCTTTTAAAACGCTATTGTAAAAACGTTGTGTGTTATAACAAAGATGGAGCATTGGTTCTACAAAATAAAAAGGGTTTATTTAAAAAAACGATTGCAATAGTTGACATCGTAATTCCTTGCGTTCACGGATATAACATGGAAGATGGTAACGTTCAAGGTATGTTAGAAACTTATGGTATTCCTTATACTGGTAGTGACATATATGGGTGTACGATTGGTCAAGATAAGGTTTTTCAAAAACAAATCCTAGAGGCAGAAAAAGTGCCAGTTACTAAATATACTTGGTTTTATGATAACGAATATTATGAAGATGAGGTCAAGATTTTAGAAAATATTAAAAAACTTGGATACCCAGTAATCGTTAAACCTGCAAGACAAGGAAGTAGTATTGGTATAAAACTTGCAAACAACGTAGAAGAAGTAAAAGAAGCGATTGAAGATGCAATTAAGTATGATGATAAAATACTAGTTGAGGAAGTAATAAGTAACATGACCGAGCTTAACTGTAGTGTTTTAGGATCTAATAGTTTTATGGAAACATCTGTGATTGAACAAGTTATGGGAAAAGACGAAATCTTATCTTTTAATGATAAATATATTGGAAACGGAAGTAAAAAACAAGCCGCTAAGAAGTTTGGAGCATCAAAGGGTATGTTGTCTGCTAATCGTGTTATTCCAGCAGATATACCAAAGAAATTAGAAAATGAAATAAAAGAAACCTCTAAAAAGGCGTTTAGAGCATTAGGGGCATCTGGTGTTGTAAGAATTGATTTCCTATATGATAAAAAATCAAAGAAGTATTATGTAAATGAACTAAACACAATTCCGGGATCACTATCTTTCTATTTATGGACTCCATTAAACAAGGAATATGATGAACTTTTAGACGATATGATTAATATAGCAGTTAAGCGTTATAAAAAGAAACTAAGGAAAACAACGATATTTGAGTCAAATATTTTATCAAATTTTGATGGCACTAAAGGATCAAAGGGATTAAAGGGAAAATTAAGGCATAAATAAAAAACCTGTAAAAAGGTTTTTTATTTGTCTTTTTGAACATTATTATTTTGATTGTTTTCCATACTATGTTCTTCTACTTGTTCATAGTAATCTTTACCATTTTCCATGGTATTTACCTTTTTTTCGATTGTATTATCGTTTTGTTTGTTCTTAGAATTTTTTTTCTTTTCTTTGTTTTTCATTATTCTCATCCTTTCTTTAATATGATTATCAAAAAAACAAAAAATATACGAAGTTTTATGATATAATATTAACAATTATTTATTGGGGTGTTTTTGCATGAAGATAATAAACTATAATGACAAAGTAAGAAAAAATCTTAGTAGACTTATAAATGAAGCTATGAAAAAAGATAAAGATTATAAATACGTGAAGTTGTTTTATAGTTTATTTAAAAAAATTAAAAATAATTCTGGTGTTTATGATTATATTTTAGGATTAATTTTTGAATCAGTTTATTTAGTGACTAATTTTACTTTAATGATGTATCCAGATGATGAGGATTTGCTTAATAGTATTTATTATTTAAAGAGTTTTTCTAGTATCGAAGAACTAAAAGAAAGTTTAACAATATATGACTTTATAAATTATTTACAAGACGTAGATTATTTTTATACTTCAGATTCTTATTACAAAAAAAGCGTAGTTGAATCATCATTAAAAGATAAAGATTTTTTAATGAATTTTTTTCCGTGCTTCTTAGTTGATGTGCTTTCATATTTGAATAGGTATGATGCAAGTGAGGTTTTAGAAGAATATCATGAAAGATTAAAAACCAACGATGAAAACGCTTTTGAAAACGCAGTTATTATGACCATGGAAGACTTAATAAATCTTGAAAAAAAAGACTTTGACGCTTATAAATTCGTTGTTTTGGAAATGATAGAGACTTATTATATGTATAAGAAGAGTTTGTTATCATTAGAAGAATCTGATGAAATGGACATTATATTAATATCATTGATAGAAGAAGATTTAATTTCTTTAGTATATTTTTCGGTTAATAATATTGCAGTGTTAGAAAGTTTAATAAGCGGTTATTTAAAATATAATTTACTTTCTGAAAAAGAACTAAAAGATATAAAAAAATATTATGATAACGAAAACAACAAAAACAAGTTATTAAAAGTAATTAAAAAAAGTAATAATCTTAAAAATACTAAGTCATAGTACTTGACGTTATTTTTTTATTAGTGTAAAATTATTTGTGTCAGCTGGAGTGATACTCAAGAGGCTGAAGAGGCGCCCCTGCTAAGGGTGTAGGCTGGGCAACTGGCGCGAGGGTTCAAATCCCTCTCACTCCGCCATTATGAATAATGGCTTCCCTCGAGGGAAGTTTTTTTTTATATCAAAATAAAAAGCACGTAATTATTTTAATCTTTATATCCAACGCACTTTTTAAATAGGTTAATATCAATTTTATTGTATAAAACATCAAATACTTTAGGTGATAATATTAGTTTTGATACAAGTGGTAAGAAAATACTACAAACATATACAATAACACATATTAAGGTTCCACCTAAAAGACTCATATTATTTTCCATTATGTATTCAAATCCATTTGTAAAAATTTGAATAACTAACAACACCAACATAAGTCCAATAATTGGTGATAAGTAATTAAAGAGTGTTCTTATTAAATAACTTCCCATGTTACAAATAAAAGCAAAGAAAATTAATAACATTTTAATTATGTAGCACAAGAAGCTTTCTAATAATACTCCTATTACTCCGAGTATTTTTCTTATTGGTTTATAGTTAGCAAACTTAAGCCAAATTTTTAAATATTGCCACTTAGTTAGCATTTCTTCGTGATTATCAGCATCTGTTTTACTTTGCTTTTCGTAAGCTTTTCTTTGGGTGTATCTATTATAATTTTCTTCCGTTTTCTTTGATAAGTATTCGTCATAATCACGTCTTTTATCAGCGTTTAATAGAACTTCTTTAGCTTCGTTTATCTTAGCGGATATTAAAACGGCATCATCTGATTTATTAATATCAGGGTGCCATTTTTTCATCTGTTCTTTATAAGCAATTTTTATTTCTTCTTCGGTTGCGTTTTGTTTAACTCCTAAAAGTTCATAATAATTCATAGTACCATTCATATTTATCCTCACACGAATATTATATATTAAAATATTTTTTTTGTAAAATTCATTTTTGTTTCATGTCATAATTAAAAATTAATATGTTATAATTAATGTGTAAAATAAAAGGAGGTAAATATGAAGTGTGGTTTTTGCGGTGCTGATAATAATTTGAACGCCAAGTTTTGCATAAGTTGTGGTAAAAAGTTTAAACATCAAAAAAAAGAAGATAATCAAAAAGAAAAAATTTCTATAGAAAATAGTAAATTTAAACATGGTAAAGGTAAAAAGAAAAAAATAATTATTGGAATTGTTCTTCTTGTTGTTTTATTAGTTTTAGTAGCATTTATCGTGGTAATAAAGCTTAATAAAAAACCAATGGATGTTTTTAAAACAACAATGGTTAATATTTATGAAGATTATAATAAAAAAGTAATGGATGATTATGATTCATTTTATATGAACCTAGAAATATCACCTGAAATTAATGGTAGTGGAAATATTGATGTTGATGATATGTTCAAAAATTTTTACCTTCAAATAACCGGTGGGATTGATTATAAAAACGAAAAATTTACTTATAATTTTATAACCAAATACAAAGATGGCGAACTATTTAACACGGATATACAATATGATGATGAGTTTTATCTAACACTAAACAACTTGCTTGATAGGTCAATAATCATAGAAGAAAGTGACTTTTCTGACTTATTTGTTAAAGCTGATTTAAAAAGTACTAAAATCGTTTTGAAAAAAATAATTGATGCATTTAATGATTCGTTTAAAGAAGAGTACTTTGAAAGTAATAGAGAAAAGATAACTTTTGACGGAAGAGAAATTAATACAAAGGTATCAACACTTAACTTAAGTAAGGAAAACGCAAAGGCAATTGATGAAGATGCTTCAAAACGTTTGGCATCTGATGATGAGTTTATAAATGCGTATGCTAACGTAGTAGGTGATACAAAAGAAAACGTAAAAGATTCTTTAAAAACCGAAGATAGTTACGATTATTATGAAGACACTAAGGTTAAGTTATATACTAGTACTTTAAATAGTAATTTACTACGTGCGGAAATAATTGTTGATGATATCATATATCAAATAGATTTATTAGGTAAAAATAATGACGTTTATAAAATAGCTATTATTTATGGTGGAATTACAATGACATTTAATTTTAAATGTGACTTTGAGTATGGTAAAAGCATTGATCTAAAAGAAATTAATAATCCAATAACTTTCGAAGAATTTACATTAGACATGCTAAATCAAATAACATCTAATATAAAAAATCAAGAAGGATACAAATTACTTGATAATGATGTAACTAACCTAACAATGATGAGTATCGAAGAGTTGTTATCGCTATTTTTAGGGACAAATTATAAATATTAATGTAAAGTTATGTTTTAAAGCATAGCTTTTTCTTTTTTAATAATTATTAAACACTGGTTATATTAAAACAATATCATATTATACACTGGTGATATATATGTTTAAGTGTATTAAAGAAATTATTAAGACGATAAAAGAAAAAGATCCTGCTATAAAAAGCACTAAGGAAGCTTTGTTATACCCAGGCTTTAAAGCAATTATTTATTATAAAATCGCACGAAAATTTTATTTGAAGAAGCATTATTTTATTGCAAGAGTTATAAGCGAGAAAGCAAAAAGAAAAACAGGAATTGAAATTCATCCTGGTGCTAAAATAGGTAAGCGTTTATTTATTGATCATGGTATGGGTGTTGTTATTGGTGAAACCACTATAATAGGTAATGATGTTACAATTTTTCATAACGTTACTTTAGGTGGAACAGGAAATGAAAAAACAAAGAAAAGGCATCCTACAATTGGTAATAACGTATTTATTGGGACGGGTGCTAAAATACTTGGTAACATCACGATAGGTGATAATTCTAAAATAGGAGCGGGAGCCGTTGTTGTTAAAAGCGTCGATAAAAATAGTACCGTGGTAGGAATACCTGGATACGTAGTGAAGAAAAATGGAAAAAAGGCTCGAAAAAGATAAAAATAATCTTTTTTATTAGCTTGCTTTTTATGTTTGTTTTTAGTAAACTTAAGTAAGTGTTATTGGAGGTGAAATTATGCTTCAAGTAAATAACCTTAGTTTAACTTTTGGGAAAAGAACTTTATTTAAAGACGTTAATTTAAAGTTTACCGCTGGAAATTGCTATGGTGTAATAGGTGCGAATGGGGCTGGCAAATCAACCTTTTTAAAAGTTTTATCAGGTGAGATAGATTCAAGTACCGGAGATGTTATTATAACTGATAATGAAAGAATTTCCGTTTTAAAACAAGATCATAACGCTTATGATGATAAAGGTGTTGTTGAAACGGTTATTATGGGGAATCAAAGGCTTTACAACATAATGAAGGAAAAAGAAGAAATTTACTCAAAACCTGATTTTAATGATGAAGATGGCCTTAGGGCAGGAGAACTAGAAGCAGAGTTTGCCGAGATGGATGGTTGGCAAGCGGAAAGTGATGCTGAAATACTTCTTTCAGGTATTGGGCTTGATAGAGCGTTTTACAATGATAAAATGGCTGATTTAAAGGGTGAGGATAAGGTAAAGGTTCTTCTTGCACAAGCTTTGTTTGGTAATCCTGATATTTTGATTTTGGATGAGCCAACAAACTATTTAGATATAAATGCTAAAATTTGGTTAGAGAATTTTTTACTTGACTTTAAAAACACGGTAATAGTAGTATCACATGATAGACACTTTTTAAACAAAGTTTGTACCCATATTTTAGACATTGATTATGGAAAAATAAGGCTTTATGTTGGTAATTATGATTTTTGGTTAGAATCAAGTGAGCTTATACAAAAGCAGATGAGGGATTCTAATAAAAAGAAAGAAGATAAAATAAAAGAATTGCAAGAATTTATTAGAAGATTTAGTGCTAATTCGTCTAAATCCAAACAAGCAACTTCAAGAAAGAAACTTTTAGAGAAAATTGAGCTAGATGATATTGTTCCATCATTTAGGAAATATCCATATATTAATTTTGATATTGATAGGCAATTAGGGCGTGATGTTTTAGAACTTAAGTCAATAAGCAAAACAATAGATGGAATCGTTGTCTTAAAAAACCTTAACTTAACTATAAATAATGGTGATAAAGTGGCTTTTGTTGGTAAAAACGAACTTGCTAAAACAACGCTTTTTAAAATAATTACCGGTGAGTTAGAACCGGATTGTGGAACGGTTAAGTGGGGAACAACAACTACGTATTCATATTTTCCAAAGGATCATGATGAGTTTTTTAAAAATAACGTTGACTTGGTTGATTTTTTAAGACCATATTCAAAAGAGCAGGAAGAAACTTATTTAAGGGGCTTTTTAGGAAGAATGTTATTTTCTGGTGAAGAAGCTTTAAAGAAGGTGAGCGTTTTATCTGGTGGCGAGAAGGTAAGACTGATGTTTTCAAGAATGATGCTTAAAAAAGCTAATGTAATAATTCTTGATGAGCCTACTAATCATTTAGATATTGAATCAATAACATCATTAAATAGAGCGATGAAATCTTTTAAAGGTGTTTGCATGTTTTCTTCATATGACTATGAACTTGTAAATAGTGTTGCAAACCGTATAATCGAGTTTAAAGAGGATGGTAAGTACGTTGATAAAACGTGTACTTATGATGAGTATTTAAATAGAGAGTAAGTTAATAATAACTTGCTTTTTTTTATAAAATGATTATAATAAAGACATTTAAAAGGAGGTGTTTTTACCTTGAAAAAGATATTAACTTTTATACCACTTGGTGTTGCTATAAGTGCATTTATTATATACGTATTAAACGTGTTTAATTATAAAGTTATTAATAATTCGGTAGCGATGTTTCAGATTTTATCGAATTTAAGAATTTATTTATACGTATCTATTGGAAGTTTTATATTGTATTTTTTAATAAGAGTAATAGATGTTTTATCATCAAATAAAAAGTTAAAGCCGAAGGCTTCTAAGGGTGATGATACCATAAAAGTGTTTTTAGATGATAAACCAAACGAGAAGGAAGTTAATAATAACGAAGAAATAAAAAAGTTAAATAATAATGATTATGTACCTAATTATGACTATGTACCTATGTACCATGAAAAGAAAAAAGGAAATTATTTAGCTAAAGAAGAAACAAAGGATAACGTTATTGTACAGGAAGTTAAAAACGATGTTATAAAAAATAAAAATAATAATAGTGAAAATGATGATGATAAAGAAATTAAAGAAAATAAAAACAAGGTTAGTGATAAGTTGAATTCAAAGTTTAAAGCTTATTGTTATAATTGTGGTACTAGGATTAATTATTATGATAAGTATTGTTTTAAGTGCGGAGTTTTGTTAAAACCAAATAAGAAACATGTTAATCCCATATTAAAAAGTTTAATTAGTTTGCTTGAAATCGTGATTTTAATTTTAATAATATACTTTTTGCTTAACATTTTATTTGAATATAAAGAAAAAACTGATTCCACTTTTGAATCACCATTTAAAGTTAAGATGACAAAATAAAACCTACTTATTTAAAACAAAGTAGGTTTTTATATTTGAAGTTAAGAGTATCAATGCCTTTTTTTAGATTATTTATCATGATAATGTTTTTGTTTTTTTTCTTTTTAAATTTTAATCTTTTAAATTTTATACAAACGGATTTTTTGTCATACGCGGTAAATAAGTTCATATCATCTTTTTTAAAGTTATTATTAAAAATATCAATGCTGTTACCATGAATTATAAACGGAACGTTATTTTCTATAGCTTTTATAATTCTTTTTTTGTTTTTTATTATTTTAGCTTTAACATTATTTATTTTATCTTCTTTATAATTACCAAAGTAGTACGTGTTTTTTTTAGAAAAATATAAATTATCATTTAATTTTATGTTATCTGCAAAACTCTTTATAATAAATTTATCATTTAAAAAATCTTTCTCAATTATTTTTATCATTTGATCACCTATTATTTTAATGGTAATGTTTTTAATAATTTATACATTATACATAAACACTTGAAAAATAAAGTAAAATAAAGTATTATAATAAGCGTGTAGGAAGGTGATATAAATGGGAAGATTTCCTAATATAGCAGCTAGTAAAGCAAAAACTGGAGCTCAAAAAGCGAAGGTTTATTCTAGTTATGCAAAAGAAATATACCAGGTAGCTAAAACCGGTGGTACTGATCCTAATGGTAATTTAAACTTAAGACACTTAATTGAAAAAGCGAAAAAAGAACAAGTTCCCGCTGACGTTATTAAAAGAGCGATTGATAAGGTAAATAGTGGTGCAGATGAAAGTTATACATCTGTTAGATATGAAGGTTTTGCATCTGGCGGGGCAACCATTATGGTTGATTGTTTAACTGATAACGTTAACAGAACCGTTAGTATGGTAAGAAATGCTTTTACTAAGTCCAAGGGAAAAATAGGTGTATCTGGCAGTGTTTCACATATGTATGAACATTTATCTGTTTTGTCGGTTAACAACATAACCGAAGATGAGGTTTTGGAAGCACTTTTAAATGATGGGGTAGATGCTAAAGATGTATATACCGAAGATGAAAACGTTAACATATATGGTGAACCTACTGATTTATACAAAATAAAAGATGCTGTTTTAAAATATAAAAAAGATGCTAACTTCGTGGTGGATGAAGTTACCATGGTTCCTAATGAGATGGTAATATTAGAAGGTGAAGATAAAGAAAACTTTGAAAAGTTACTTTCTATGTTAGAAGACGTAGAAGATGTTCAAAAGGTGTACCATAACGTAGAATTGTAAAAAAAATAAGTAAATAACAAAAAAAGAGAAATAGTAAAAAAGAAGATGAAAAAAAGCAATTTTGATCTAAGATCAAGATGCTTTTTTTGTGATTAAAAGAAAGAAAAAAAGTAAAAAATGAAGTTTGCAAAGGGATTTAA
>CASEKZ010000073.1 GCA_949288625.1 uncultured bacterium
TTTCACTTATGTACGTATTAAACCATAGTGTTGCAAGAAAGTTAGTAAAAATATAGTCAGTTAGTTTATAGATATTGCAACTTTCTTGCCTTACACAAGAGTTTCATTTACTTTGATTTATTTAATTATATAAAAATATAAAGTTAATAAATCAAAGTAAATCGTATTTCAAACGTTAATAAAAGTCTTTCTTAAATTATTGGAAATCATATATAGTTTGAAATACCCACCGCAAAGTTACGCAAGCAAAAACCCTTATTCACTGTGAATAAGGGTTAGTATATGCAGTTAGTTATTTTGATACAGGAAACCTAGTACCCAACTACTATAATGAAATAAAACAAGAACTAATAAATAACGAAGTATATAAAAAAGTAAAAGACTATTCTAAAAACAAAAGTGATTTAAGAACTTATTATAACGCAGGAAAACTTCTTTCAGAAGCTGGCAGGCATTTATAGTATTCTGTTAGGTTAACGAACGAGCTTGGAAAAGGTTATAATATTTCTTCTTTAAAAAGAATGAGACAATTTTATATTATGGTACAAAAAAGGTGCCACACTGTGGCACCAATTATCTTGGAGCCACTATAAAATATTAATAACTTTAGATTCAATTGATAAAATTAATTATTATGCTAAAATTTCTAGTGAAAACTTATATAGTGTTAGACAACTTCAAGAAAGAATAAAAAATAATGAATATGAAAGACTAGACGATGATACAAAACTTAAATTATTAGATAACAGTAGTAAAGAGGATATTAAAGACTTTATAAAAAATCCAATCCTTATTAAAAACAAATTTAACAATAATGATATTTCTGAAAAAATGTTACAACAATTAATATTAGAAGATTTAAAAGGATTTTTAAATGAATTAGGAGTTGGATTTACTTATGTTGGTAATGAGTACAAAATAAAAATCGGAGACAAGTATAATTATATAGACTTACTCTTGTTTAATTATATATATAACTGTTTTGTGGTGGTAGAGTTAAAAGTAACTGAATTAAAAAAAAGAACATATAGGTCAAGTTTTGACCTATATGCATTACGTAGATAAAAATATAAAAAGTATAAATCAAAGTCAAACGATTGGAATTATAATTTGCAGAAAAGATAATAAATTCGTTATGGAGTATTGTTCAGATAAAAGAATACTGTCTAAAGAATATTTATTGGTATAACTAGTTTATACTTTTTCCTTGAATTTCTTTTGTCTTTTTTTCTAAATAATCTTGAAACGTTATGTTATGAGTTTTACAAAAATCATCTAGTTTTTTATGCACTTTTAGTTTACTAATATCATATCCGTTATATTTAAGAGCGTTAATAAAAATATTTACGTAAGAGGCAAAGTTTCTACTAGTTAATTCAAAGTACCCATTACTTTTTAAAGATTCTAATAATAATTTTTGTTTTTCATTTAAATAATTTCTAATATTTATTGTTTTATCTTGCTCCATTGGGTAACTATCAGTATTAAATTGTACACCGCTTGGGTCAACTAAAAACCATTTATATCCTTTATTAGTTTTAAATTTTAAGATGGTAAAGAAGTGAGTTAAATCATGTATACCAATATCCGTAGTAATAAACGGCGTACATTTAAAATCTTCATCATCAAAATTTTTTGTATAAATAAAATATATCATTTGACAAATTTTCTGGCACTGCATTATATCATCATCTAATTTAAATTTTATATTAATATCTTTGTTTAACCATTTTAAAAAGTAATTAACTTCATCAACGCTAAGGGGTTCACCAAACTTAATTTTTTCATTTATTTCGTGTATGTTCATTGTTTATCTCCTTCATGTTTTAAAATCATTATTTACTAAATATTTTAATATTGCGTAAATTAAAAGCCATATAAAAAGCAGAAACAAATTTGTTTCTACTCAATATACCCATTACTTTTAAATCGTTCTATGGTGGTTTCTTTGGATACCCCACCAGTTATTCTATTTAAAGTTGACTCTTCTTGTCCGTTCGTTATGAATGCAACGGTTGGAGTGCTGGATATATTTATGTATGTTCTAAATTCAGCAAACTCACTATTATCTAGTTTGCTATTATCTATTTGGTATATTGTTATATCATAGTCTTCTAGTACTTGCTCTAATACTGGCCTATAACTTACACAGTGGGCACAACCTTCGTTACCAACATATAAAGCAAAACTTTCTTTGTTAGCCATTTTTTCTTTAAATTCATCTAGCGATATCTCTATGATATGCTCTTTTTTAGAACAACCACACAACATAATCGTAACTATAAATAGTAGTATAATAGTCTTTAAAATCTTTTTCATTATTTATCACCTAGAATAATTTTATCACTAATTATATAAATATACAAATAAATGTTTAATACTTAACACAATTATATTTTATTAATTGACAAAGTAACAAAAATAGTTTAATATTGGAATATAAGCAATAGATGAGGAGGAAAGAAAAATGGTACAGTGTACTGAAGAGTTAGCAAATGTAATTAGAATAATTGGTTTTGTTCTTAATTTAATTCAATGGGTTGTTCCAATTATTTTAATTGTTTTAGGTACTATTGATTTGGTAAAGGCTGTTATAGCGGGTAAAGAAGATGAAATAAAGAATAATCAAAAAACTTTAGTAAAGAGAATTATCGCAGCGATTATTATATTTTTGATACCACTTATTGTCAGTGTTATAACAGGTTTGTTAGGAACAGATGAATGGAAAGAGTGCTGGAATGCTAATCATAATTTAGGTGTTGGTGATTTGCTAGACTCTACAAGTAGTCAAGCTACAAGTAATTAATAGATTTAATTTTAAAGAAGATAGTTTATGATTAATAATATCTTCTTTTTTTAATTTTTTTAATTTTATTTAATTAAAAAAGTTTTTTTTTGCGTAATTTATGGTAAAATGTATCTATAGTAGTAGGCAAGTGAGGTATTGGTATGAATAAAAAATATAAAATATTATTTGGAGTATCATTGTTTATTATTACTTTTTTAATTAATATGAATGTTACTTTGGCTGTTGATTTTAAGTATGGAGCAAAACTTGAGAATATAGAGGGTTCGAATGGTGAATATGTTTATACTTGTAATGATATTAAGGTAAACTTTTCTGTTTTGGATGTTGGTAACAATAATACTTCGGATGAAGATAATACATGCACCCAAAAACAAATAGATGCAGGTATATGTGATCCCGAAGATGAAGAAAACCTTGTCTCTGGTCGACTTTTAGATGAAAGTGAATCTAGAAGTCTTAAAAAAGAAACCATAAAATTTAATAAAAATGGTAGTTATGTAACAACGTATATAGCACAAGCTGGACCCAAGCAAACTAATAGTTTAATTACGATACAAATAACACCAGAAGTTAGTAATGGTGAGAGTGTAACTGTAGGCGTTTGCGAACCTGGAAGAATAAATATAAAATATAAGGAGGGTTTGCTTAACAAAATAGACCAAGCTAACTCTAAGATTAAATTTAAAGTTCAAATTGAAAATCCAAAAATGCAAAATGGCGATTTTGATATTCGTTTTAATACTGTATTTTCTAGGGGAAGTAAAGAAGGATCAAGCAGTGGTTCATATGGAGCATCATTTTCTTTTGACATCGCTCAAAAAGTTCAAGATACTATTGATAGTGGTGGAGATTTAGGCACTTTATATGAAGATGAATCAGCAAATCTTGGAGAACATATATCGGAAGACGAAGCAGCAGAAAATTATTTCATACCTGTTAGAACGTCTGTAAATGGTAATTTTGCTAAGGAAAGTCAAGAGTTAACTTGTGATAATTCTTTAGAAGGTTTTATAAATGATATATGGAAATATTTTGTTATTTTTGGTCCGGTATTATTAATTATTATGTCTGTATTAGATTTTTTTAAAGCTATATTTAGTTTTGAACAAGATATGGTTAGTAAAGCTGCTAGTAATACTGTTAAAAGAACCTTGGCAACTATCATCCTACTTATGTTACCACTATTATTAAGAACTATATTAAGTTTCTTTGGATTGGAATTATGTTTATAAGGAGGTGCCGTAGTGTATATTTTGTTTGATATTTTTGCATCTGTATATGGAGTTATTAGGTGGATTTTCTTATGGATAGATTCTATTGGTTTAACCTTTATTGATAATGGTTATAATCTTATGATTGATGCTGTATCTGCTTTTAACGGAAATGCAGTTGGAGATTTAGCAAATTCTATAGCAAGGAATTGTTATATTATAATTGGAATTTTTGCACTTTTTAGAATTGCTATTTTTCTTGTTAATTCAATTATAAACCCAGATAAATTTAATGAAAAAGGTTCCGGCGTAGGAAATATGTTTGGACGAATTTTTATTACTGTAGCGCTTCTTATTGTGGTGCCTATATTGTTTGAAAAATCAAGAGATTTGCAAGGAATGATTGTTGATAATAATTATATTTCAAAGCTTATAATTGGTACTGATCTTGGTGCTTCAAATAATACTAATCCAGGTGTATATGTTAAAGATGTGGCGGTAAGGGCTTTAATAAAACCAGACCCAGATATTTTTAAAGATGCAAATAATGATGGTAATGGCGATGATAATGGCAATGGTGAGTATGATGACGATGAATTTATAAATGATTGTAATGACGAGTGTAAAGCCGCGGTAAGAGCTTGGCGGAATAATGCTGGTATAGTTACTTTGCAGGCTTATATTCGTACGTATGCTGAAGTTGGGGATGAAAATATATATGTTTATAGTTACATACCATTTGTAACATTATTAGTTGGTGGTTTCATAACATACATATTATTTAGTTTCGCAATAGATATTGCGGTTCGTTCGGTAGAACTTATTGTTTTACAAATTTTATCTCCATTATTTATTGTAACGTTCATTGACCCAAAATCATCCTCAAGTGGGCCATTTAAAAATTGGGTAAGTACATGTGGTAAAACATTTGTTAGTTTGTTTATTAAAATAGGTATTGTTTGTTTAATGTTATTATTTATTTCTAAACTTGATAGTTTGTTTGATATAGCTAACAATCCAGATAGTAGTGGCTTATTAAAATTATTAATGTTAATAGCAATATTAATATTTGCAAAAAAAGCACCAAAATGGATAGGAGACATGATTGGTGTTGAAGGTGGATTAGGCGAGCTAGGCATTGGTAAGAAACTTGGCGGAATGGCTTTGTTCGGAGGTCTTGCAAGCAAGGGGATAGAAAGTCTTAAAAATACAGGAAAGGGTATTGGAAGAGGTGCTGTTGGAGCGGCAGGCACACTTGCTAATAACAAACTTAGAAATTTAAGAAATAATAGAGAACTTAAAAAAGATGCTGGTCTTACTATAAATGGTAGAAAAAAATATAAAAATGATTATATTGAAAAACACGGAGGAAGTGCCAAAGGCTTTAGAAGTGCTTGGAAAGATAAGAAAAAGACTTTACGTGATGATTATGGCTTGACTTCAGAGGAAAAAAGAAAACGTTCTCTTGCAAGTAACATAGGCGGAATGGCTACAGGCTTTAAAGCGGGATTTAAAGCAGATAAGTTAACTGGAGCAATAAAGGGCGGCATAGAAGCTAGTAATCAATTTAGTGATAATCAAGGTTTAAGAGGAAAACCTATTACTCAGAAAATAAGAGATTCGGTAATGAGCCCATATGAGAGTATGCTTAGTGATGTATATGGTACCGAACAACAAAGATTTGAAGCTAGAAAAAGAATAATGGACGCAAATACTAGAGAAGAAAACACTACCGAAAAAGGTTTAAAATTAATGGGTGGTAGAGATAATGAAAAATTTGTTGCAAGTATGGGAGATTTTGTTAAAGCAACAAAAGGAGGAACCGCACGCAACTTTGATGATGCAATTGCTATGGTTAGAGCGTATGCTAATGGAGAGGATGCTTATTATAATAAAAATGGACAGTTAGAAATCAAACAGAAAGATGGAAAAATTATTAGCGGTACGGCTCTTGATAAATATACTCATGAGGCTAAAGATTCGTTTACTGCATTGGGTACTGCACGTATGGAAGAAATGTATAATAAAAGTATGCAAACAATCGTTTCAGAATATGAAAGTAATGATCAATACATTACAAGAGCTAATCAAAATATAATGAGTATTTCTCAAAACATGAAGTCTCATATAGCTACTAAACCAGGAGTAGTTTCAGACCCTAATACAGGCGTGTTATATGCTGAATATACAAGTAAAGATGCTAATAACAATGATGTTGTAAATCGTATTGCATTAGATTTGTCAGATGTTGATGGAACAGTTGCTAGGTTACAATCGGTAAAAGATACAACTCAAGATTTTGGTATTAAAGGAAAATTAGAATCATATATTAATGCTTTAACGGATAATAATATGACTAATTATAGAACAGCTTTGGGTCAATCACAACGTGAGTTACAAATTGCACTTCAAAGAAAAGAACAAACACAACCTGTTTATGATAATATTGGTAAAGAGTTTGAAAGGGATGCTGATGGAAATCCTGTGAGAGATGCAAGTGGTAAAATTATATATAAGGACACCGGTATAAGTACACATCAACAAAAAGTTGATTACTTGAATAATCAGGCTAGAAAAACTGAAAAGACTATAAAAGAATTTGAAATAAAAAAGGATGATAAAAAATAGAAAGGGGAAATAGGATATGAATCAGTATTTAATCGCTGCTAATACCAAAAGAGGTCAATTGATTTTTAACGTATTTAGACCGATTGACCTTGGCATAATTATTACCGGTACAACAATTACGTTTATATTGTTTTTGATATTTCAGCCAGATAATTTATATGTTGGAGTTGCTGTGTTACTTCCGTTTTTGATTTGTGCCTTTTTGGTACTACCGATTCCTAATTATCATAATGTACTTTGTATTTTACAAAACGTATGTAAATTTTATTTCAAGGATGAAAATGAATTAGTATGGAAAGGATGGTGTGCTAAAGATGAGTACAAAAACTAGTAATACGGAGAGTTTTGTTCCAATAAAAGCTATTATTAACAACATGATTGAGTTAGATAGTGGTTTTAAGGTTGCTGGTGTTAAGGTAGCTCCTAAAAACATATTCATAATGGAGGAAAATGCACAATTTAACGTTATTGATGGACTTAAGGATTTTTACAATACCTTAGATTTTGAGTTTTGGCTTGTTATCGCGGATAGACCGGTTGATATATCAAGTTACATAGCAGAACTTCAAATTATGTATAATCAAGTCCAAGATCCTACGATAAGAAAGATAATTAATCAAGACATGAAAAAAGCTGATGATTTTGTTAGTGATGTATCTGACGTTGAGTTTTACTTCTTGTTTAAGGATAAGAATGTTGAGATGATTCAAAAGAGAGTAAGGCTTATGATAAATGGTCTTGCAAATGCTGGATTATCTTCTAGCCAGGCTAATAATGATGATTTAAGAAGTATTTTAGATAACTTTTTAAATGCAGGAGAAAAAACTGAGTTTGGGACGGTGTTATCATGACAGCAAATATTAATATTAAAAAGGAGCTTGCTCCTAAAGGTTTAGAGATTAAACCGGCTGAATTTATTATAAGTGATAAGTGGTGTACCATATTAACGGTTGTTTCTTATCCTAGGTGGATAAGTCCTGGATTTTTATCTAGCTTAACTAGTAATCCAGGAGTTAAAGTAGTTATTAAACATATTCCACTTCCTTTTTCTGTGATGGCAAAGATGCTTAATAAGCAACTAGCGGAGTTAAAGGCTAATTATGAAAAGGAAAATGATAAAACCATTCAAGAACAGTTAAGACAAGATTATGATTCGTTAAATGATTTTATTCAGATGATAACCACTAATCAATCTAGAATATTTGATTTCCAGATGCATATCGTTTTAACCGCTGATACTAAAGAAGAACTAGATCAAAAGAAACTTCAAATGAAAAACTTTTTGACGGCAATGGAATTAAGAGCAATACCACTTAGGTTTGAACAAAGGCAAGTTTTAAAATCAATTATTCCAATATTCCCTAAACAGCAAGTTGAAGAACAAATTGGAACGCCGATTACTACACCTACTATTGCAGCTATGTATCCGTTTATTTTTGATAGTTTAAAAGATCCAGGACCATCTTGTCTTCTTGGTACTGACTTTTCTGGTGGTGTTGTGTTATTTAATCAGTTCTTATATCAAACAAGAAAAGAGTTTAACAGAAATAATGCTAACATGATTATTTTAGGTACCACTGGTAGTGGTAAATCAACGGCCGCTAAACTTCTTTTAAGAACGTACATTAGAAATGGTTACAAAACGGTTGTTATTGATCCAGAAGGTGAACTAGAGGAAATGGTAGCACGTATGCAAGGTGATTTTATTGATCTTGGTAAGGGTGGAGAATTTGGAATGATAAATCCCCTTGAAGTTATCTTGGAGGCTGATGAAGAAGAGTTAAAAGATGGACTTGGGTATACAGTTTTAACAAAAACATTACAGTTCTTAAAAGCTTTTATGAAGTATTATGACCCTACCATTACTGAGGATGTTTTAACGATGTTTAGTGAAATGGCTCAGCTTACTTACCAACGTTTTGGAATATCATTTAATACTGATTTTTCTCATTTAAGGCCAGAACAGTATCCTACGTTTTCTGATCTTTATGAAACTTTATCAAGAAGATTAGAAGCTTATGGGGATCAAGTGACTCATGAAAAGGATATTTTAGAAAGACTAGAGTTGAAAATAAGGCCTTTAATCAAAGAGTTAAAGTTTTATTTTGATGGGCATACTACTATTAGGCCAATGACTAAGTTTATAGTATTTAACATAAGAGATTTAATGAATGCTGATGAAAACATTAGAAATGCTTTATTCTTTAATATTTTGAAATATGCTTGGAGTCATTGCTTAGACAGAACAATGAACACCGTAATGATGGTTGATGAGGCGCACATACTTTTATCTGGTAATAATACGATAGGTGCGGACTTTTTAGCACAAATACAAAGACGTGCAAGAAAGTATAATAGTGGTACTCTTTTAATAACTCAGCAGCCTAGTGATTTTGCTAATCCTGCTGTTATAACGCAGGGTAAAGCTATATTTGATAACGCATCATACTATCTTGTTATGGGATTAAAGAAACAAGGTGTTGAAGATTTATCAATGTTAATTGACCTTAATGAACAAGAAAAAGAAAGTATAAAAAAATATAATCAAGGTGAGGCATTACTTGTTTGCGGAAGTCGTAGAATGAGAATAGATGTTATAGTAACCGAGGCAGAATTAGATTCGTTTGGTTCTGGCGGTGGATTATAGGTATTGATTTCAATACCTTTTTTTAATTGGCATATTATGTTATAATTATTTATATTAGTCTTGGGTGGTGAATTACGTGAATCCTAATAATAAGAATGATATTAACAATAGAAGATACGTAGATGATAAGAAAATTAATAATGTTAACAACGATGTAGAAACATTAGAATTAGAAGATGCAGAAGTAGAATTAAGAGATGTTAAGATTGATAATATTAAGTTTAATGCGAGCCCAGAAAATGCTAAGATAGGTTTATCTGGTAGTGATGCACAAGAAACTTTAAATGGCTTGCCAGATGAAGGACACTATTCTGGTAGCGATGCACAAGAAACTTTAAATGACTTGCCAGATGAGGATAATCAACAACCTGAAAGTGGCGAAGTTAATCAAGATAATTCTAATGATGGTGAAAAAAAGCAAGATGATAAGCAAAACGAGGAAAATAAACCAGATGAATCTTCCGAAAGTGAAGAGCAAACCGAAAATAAGATGGATGATAAAGATCAAAAAGATGATGGTAAATCAGATGAAAATGGTTCTGAAAAAGAAGACAATAAAGAAAATAATACTTCAAGAAACGATCAAGAAAATAGTCAACCTAACGCAAGCGATGATAGTAAAAAAACAGAAACTACTTCAAATGATAATAAATCTGAAGAAAAAGATGAAAAACATTCTAATGAACCACAAAAGAAAAGCGAAGGTGCCAAACCACAAGATAAGCATAGTAATGCTAATCAAGGAAATCAAAATAGAAGGCAAAATTTAAAGGATAAATGGAATAACAGACCTAAAAATGCTAGTGAATTTCGTGATAGAGCTAGAAACGCTGGTAAAAATGCGGGTAAAAACTTAAAAAGTGGAATTAAAAACAGAGCTTTAAGCGCTGCAAATAATACTAAAGCAGGTAGAGCAGTAAATAAAGCAAAAAATGCCGTTAATAAAGTTAAAAACATTAAAAAAATTGCTGTAAATATTAAAGCAGTAGTTGCTGCAATTGGTGCTGGTTGGCCTGTTTTAATTGCTATTTTAATTGCTGTTGTAATTGCAATAATAGTTGCTATTTTATTTCCTGGTAAAATGGGTAATGCAAACACTGAGTTAAGTAATTATTCAAAGACTGACCAGAAAACCTTGGAAAAGATGATGAATATATTTGAGGATTATCCAGATGCTGATGGTGCACTTGCAATGGCAACTGTTCTTTATCCATATCATGATGTGTTATGGAATTCATCAGTAAACTCGATGGTGTCAGATTCTTATTCAGATGATGAGGAAACGGACGAAGAACCTTTAATATCACCAGAAGAAGAAGGAGACGATAAGGAAAACGTTAGTCAAGAAAAAGAAGACGAGGAAAAAGACGATGTTTATCTTGTGCTTTTTAGAAAATACAGGTACCGAAAAAAACTAAAAGAATTATTAAAAGAATTAAACAAGGGTCAAGACTCTTATTTTGAATATTTAAAGAATGATTATTTTAATAGTGATAAAGGCTATAAAAGCATGATTGATAATGCGAATGTAGATGAGGAAACTTTAAAAAACGCAATAGTAGAAGATTTGAAAGTCAAAAAAGATTGGTTTGTTAATTATGTTTATCAAGATTTAAGTTGTTCTGTTTCTTTTGAATCAGCAGGTACGGTTGAGGTTGATGATATTTTAAAATCAAACGTTTTAATTGATGTAAAAGAAGAGTCATGTAAAACAAGCAAGATAGAAAATTGTAATAGTATGTATACTTCTCCAATTACTTTAGAAAAATATATTATGAGTGTTGCATATGAAGAAATAGGGGTTAGTGCAAATACTGATATAGAAAAATTAAAGGCTCAAATGATAGCAGCAAAAAGTTTTGTTTTATCAAGATGGGATACGATGGGATGGGATATTTCACAAACAAGTGATGGTTCTTATGTTATTCCAATAAGGTCGAACACAAATGATCAAGATTTTTGTGATATTGATGTTGGTTGTCCAAATAAAATAAATGGTAGGGCTAGACCTGCGATTGATGAAGCAACAAGAGCACTTATGGTTGAAGCATGGAATCAAACTCAAAACGTATATTTATATGATAATAGTAGCAAGATGACTGGAGGATCGTATTGTGCAAATAGACAAGGAAGTTGCGACTTTTGCCAAAAGGGCACATGTTTATCGCATGATGAATTAAATGATTATATTTCAGGTACGTTGTATACTACTATTTTAGGTGAACAATATTCAAGTTATTCTTTAATAACGGTGGAAAATGATTATGCGACAGTAGCTGTTCCAGGTGATGTTGTATGTACTTCTAATACCTTTGGTTCTGGTGGTGTTCCTGATCAGTTGTTTACTTATTATTATCAAACTGATTATCCAAACGTAGCTTTTTGCGGGGCATCAAGTAGTCAATTTACTAATAGTTGTGCGTCTGGTTCAAATTCAATTTGTTCTTCTGGATGTGGTGTTACTTCTTATGCTATGATAGTAAGTACTTTATCGGATGAACAGCTTGATCCAGTTGCGGCTAATAATGAAGCGGCCGCAAGGGGTGCCTGTGCGGTAGGTTCTGGTTCATATAATACATTATTTACTGATATAGGAAATAATCATTCTGGTTTCACTGTCGAAGAAGTGGAATTATCAAGAAATGGTGCTGATCAAATACTTGTTGCTTTAAGAAATGGTGCTTTAGTGGCGGCAAACGTTCAAGCTCAAAGTCCGTTTACTAATGGTGGACACTGGATTGTAATAAGAGGAATAGCTGGTAGTGGCAAAGTAAAAGTAGCGGATCCAAATAGTAGAGAAATAACCACCTCTGAAACCTATCCTATTTATGATTTTGTTGATAAAAACTGGTTGATTGATGGAAATGGTACTAAACATAGTTGGTATATTATATACGGTCCAAAGTCACCTGATTATGCATCAAAACTATCATCAACTTCTGATCCAGGGGTAGCAACAGGCTACTTAGGTAATCCAACTGATCCAAATAATACTTCTAGATCATTTATGCAAGAAGGAAACTCAAGTTCATTTCCTAAGTATTCTTGGGGACAATGTCATGGAGGAGTAGATCTAGATATGAATACTGGAACTCCTATTTATGCAATGGATGGTGGCGTTGTTGAAAAAGTAGGAGATAATAATCAGAATTGTTTTGGTAAGGAAAGTTGTAAAGGTAATGTTTCTTATGGTATATATGTTGTAATTAATCATGGAAATGGATATAAAACCCTTTATGCACATCTTAGTCAAAGGTTAGTTAACGCAGGTGATCAAGTAGGTAAGGGGCAACAAATTGGTGTTAGTGGTAGCACTGGAAATTCTTCTGGGCCACATCTACACTTGGAATTACAAAACACATCATTATTAGATGCTAACGGAAGAGATGCCGCTAAATGTGAGGTTGGAAAGGGGCTTATGAATCCATCAGCTTATATAAATTCACAAACAACTTACGTTGGGCAATCAAGTTAGGAGGAGATTATGAATAAGAAAAATTTACTTTTATTAATATTAGTCGTAGTATTTTCACTTACTGGTTGTTCCGTTAAAAGTGAGGTTGTGGTAGATTACAATGGACGTGTAACTGAGAAAGTTATGGTTCTTACTAATAGTGCCGCGTTTGAAAATGATAATTACTCTAAAGAGCAAATGATAGAAAACGTTATATCAAACTATTATGCGGCACTTGATTATCGTGGATATCAAAATGACATAGTGGTTGGTAAAGAAGAAAGTGGGGCTACGTTTAGTCATGACTATGATAATATTTGCTCTTACTTTCAAGACACAGGTTTTAACCAGTATGTGTATCCTCACGTAAGTTGTAGTGAAGATGACTATTACATAACTATACAAAATGATACTGAGTACATTCCGTATTGTAGTGATTGTTCGGATTGGCCAAGTTTAAATAACGTTGAATTAAGATTAACGTTGCCAATTAAAGCGGAAGCACATAATGCTGATCAAATAGATGGAAATACGTACATTTGGAAATATGATGAAAATACCACTGATAAAGATATTTACATAAAAATAAATAAAACCGTTTTGGAAGAAAATAAAAAAGAGGTTGAAAAACAAAACGAAGAAAAGGAAAAGGAAAAAGTTGTGGTTGTGGTTTCAATAGTTGTTGGTGTTATTGTTGTTTTGGGTGTCATTGCCTTAATATTATATAAGAAATACAAAAGTAATAAATTAGAATATTAGTAAAACTTATACCAAATATGTTAAATATTTGGTATAATGTTTTTATATGGATGAATATCTCATATTGGAGGCTAGTTATGAAATTGAAGTTTAGAGCGAATCATAAAGATGTTGTGGCTTTTATTTGGGCTTGTTTATTACTTTTAATAGTAGTTTCAATGTGTGTTGTTAATTTTTATCACGTAAGTACCGGGGCTGCCGTATCAAGTGCAGATGAATTTAAATGGACTTTTAATTTTGTAAAAGGGTTTTTCCCGCCTTATTTAGGTTACACACTTATATTTTGGATTTTATCTATCGTGTTACTTGTTGTAAGCGTGTCATCTCATTTTTATACTAGAGAAAAAGGTTTTGGTTTTAAAGAAGGTAAAAAAGAAGATGGTTTTGGTCGTTTCGCAAAAGAAGATGAATATAAAAAGTTTAAGGACGTTGAACCAGTTGAGCTTACCGCAAAGGAATCTGCTTACGCAGGTTTTCCCCTTGTTTATGATAAGAAAAAGAATTTGGTTTACGTAGATAATGGTGAATCACATTCTTTAGTTGTTGGTGCAACTGGTTCAGGTAAAACAACCATGATAATCAATCCCTTAGTTAACCTTTTAGCTAAAAAAGGCGAATCAATGGTAATTTCTGATCCAAAGGGAGAAATTTTTGAGAAAAACGGAGAAATGTTAAAAGATTTGGGATATAACGTAATCGTCGTTAACTTTCGTGACCCTAAAAATGGTAGCTGCTGGAATCCTTATACTCTTCCTTATAAGTACTACAAAGAAGGTAATAAGGATAAGGCAAATGAGCTTTTAAATGACATGGCAATTAACATAACATCAGATGAAAAAACTGATGATCCGTTTTGGACTAATTCAGCAGCTGATTATTTAACTGGACTTTCTTTAGGAATGTTTGAAGATGCTTCCGAAGATGAAATAAGTATATCAACGGTTAATTTGATGATGACGGTTGGGGAAGAAAAACTAGGAGCTTCGACCTACGCAAAAGAGTATTTTAAAATGAAGGATCCATCTAGTCCTGCTGCGATAAATGCCCTTGGAACGGTAAACGCTCCACAAGATACTAAGAATTCAATTGAATCAGTATTAAAACAGAAAATAAAAGTATTTGCAGTTACTCAAAATTTAGCGGAAATGCTTTCTCGTAGTGATTTTGATATGGAAACGATTGGTAAGGAAAAAACGGCTGTTTTCATGATTATTCAAGATGAGAAAACAACTTATCATGCACTTGCTACAATCTTTGTAAAACAGTGTTATGAATCTTTAATTGCGGTTGCTCAAAATAGTGGTGGTAAACTACCAATAAGGACTAATTTCTTGCTTGATGAGTTTGCAAACATGCCAAAGTTTAAGGATATTACAACGATGATTACCGCTGCTCGTTCAAGGCAAATAAGAATGACGATGATTATTCAAAACTTTGCTCAACTAGTGCAGGTTTATGGAAAAGAGGATGCTGAAACGATTCGTGGTAACTGTGGGAACTTATTATATTTGTTAACTGGTGAATTATCGGCCCTAGAAGAAATAAGTAAATTATGTGGTGATAAAATAGTTAAGGTGGGTAAAGATCAAAAAGAAGAAACAAGACCATTAATTACGGTTACTGAATTACAAAGGTTTAAGCAGGATGAAGTACTTTTGTTAAAACATCGTCTTCCTCCACTTAGAACTAAGTTTTTACCTTTTTATAACACTGATTTTGGAAATGGTAAAAATAATGAAAGGGTTCCAAAAGCGGTGCTTCCAACTCATGAGCAAAAGCCAATTAAGTTGTTTGATATAAGAGAATTTGTTAAAAATAAAAAGGAAGAAAAGCGAAACGAATTATTTGGTGGATCATCTCCTTTTGGTGGTGGATCACCTTTCGGTGGTAATTCTGCGTTTGGAATAGGGAATAATCTATTTGCACAAGGAAGTTCATCAAGCCCGTTTGGCAGCTCAAGTGTTTTAAATACAAGTAATGGTGAAAATGCTTTTCAGCCATTTGGTAATAAAGGAGTTAATAGTCCTTTAAATAATTTGAGTTCATCAGATGAGGATTTAAATATAGATGAGATGATTAAGAAGATTGATGCTAGAATAGCAGAGTTAGAAGCCGAAGAAAAAGCGGATAACGAGGCTAAGGAACATGAAGAAAAAGCTTCAGAAAAACCAGTTATAGAAGATGTAAAACAAGTCGGAGCTAATAGTAGAGTTCAACCTTCTGGTGTAATTATGCCTACTAATAAAATTGATTTCGTTTCGTTTGAAAATCCAAAAATTAGTAATAATTCACAAAAGCATGATTTAATTGATGATTATTTGGAAGATTTATCATTTGATGAAGAAATTAAAGATGATAAACAAATTGAACAAAAGGTTGATATTAAGGCATCATCACCAGAAAATCTTGATTATAATAATAGTAATAACTCTAATCAAAATAGTGTATATACCAATAAAGACGAAATAAATAAAATAATGAACGAGAAAGATAAAGATGACGACGATGATTTTTTTGATGAGTTTTTTGAGTAAATGGCACTTAAATTATAAGTGCTTTTTTCATATATTAAAATAGGGTGATGACCATGCAGATTGAATATTTTAAAATAGCTGACAAAACAAAAATTATTGATATTAGAAGTGCACTTGATTTTGCATCTGATGGAGAACAAAATAGCATTAATGTTCCGAGGGCTATTTTAATGTCTAATCCAGAATTGTATATGAATAAAAAGGACTCATATTATTTAATATGTGATAAAGGAATTTTAAGTTTATCGTGTGCTAAAATTTTAAATGCATTAGGTTTTAATTGTTATAGTGTGGCTGGTGGTATAGAAGGAATTAAAAAAAATAAGTAAATAACAAAAAAAGAGAAATGGTAAAAAAGAAGATGAAAAAAAGCAATTTTGATCTAAGATCAAGATGCTTTTTTTGTGATTAAAAGAAAGAAAAAAAGTAAAAAATGAAGTTTGCAAAGGGATTTAA
>CASEKZ010000074.1 GCA_949288625.1 uncultured bacterium
TATTTCAACAATAGTATGAGGTAATATTGTTATTCCAATCATTGTAATTTTATTAATATTATTATAAAAATTCTCTGAATTTTGTTCGGCATTTTCTACAACTCTAAATTTTTTATTTAATATTTTTATTTGGCAGCCTTCGCCAGTTTTAGTTGTTATTTTACTAGTTAATTTATAAGATTTATTTTTACAATAAATTATTTTTGAAAATATAACAAAACCTTTTTTATCTGAATTATTTTCTAATGTAACTTTGCCATTATTTTTTTTTATTTTAACATTCTTTTTCAATTTAAACTTATCTTTTATATTAATCATTAGCTATGCTCCTCACTACTTCATTTGTTCTTTATAATAAGCATCACAAATTTGTTCCGTATCCCCTATTTTTATTACTTTACCATGTTCTAACCAAACTACTTTAGTACACAAATCCTTTATTGACTGAAGGGAATGTGATACATAAAGTACGGTAGTCCCCCCTTTTATCATTTCCATCATTTTATTTTTACTTTTTTCTTGGAATTTTATATCTCCTACTGATAATATTTCATCTACTATCAGTATTTCTGGATTAACAATTGTTGCTATCGAAAAAGCAAGTTTAGCAGTCATACCTGAAGAAAAGTTTTTAACAGGAACATCAAGAAAATCCCTTAATTCAGAAAATTCAACTATCTCCTCAAACTTTTCATCCAAAAACTTTTTAGAATAACCAAGTATAGCCCCATTTAAATAAATGTTTTCCCTAGCAGTTAAGTTACCATCAAAGCCAGCACCTAACTCTATCATAGGAGAAATACCCCCTTGAACCGTTACTTTTCCAGAAGTAGGTTTCATAACTCCACTTACCACTTTCAACAAAGTAGATTTACCAGCTCCATTACTACCAATTAATCCAACAACTTCTCCTTTAGCAATGGTAAAAGATACGTTTTTAAGAGCCCAAAAATCATCATTCTTTTTTTTCTTTTTAGTAAATAAATCAACAAATGCCTGTTTCATCGAAAAATCTTTTTCTATTTCAAGATTGAACTTCATTGAAACGTTATCTATCTTAATCATGAAATACCTCCTATACGTAATAAATAAACTTATCTTGTTTTTTCTTAAATACAAATGCACCAATCGCAAGTGTTACAACACCGATTAATCCTAAGATACCAAGCGTTGTAAACGAAGGCCTTTGTCCGTATATAACAATACTCCTTGCGGCAGTTAAAAACTGATACATGGGATTAAAATGCATAAGTGCTTGTAACTTTGCAGGTAGTATTTCTATACTATAAAATACCGGTGTTAAATAATTCCATAACGTTAAAACTATTCCGTATATGTGCCATACATCTCTTAAAAATACTGATATGCAAGATAAGAAAAAGCCTATTCCTAAAGTAAATAAAAACATACAGAAGAATATATATGGCAAAAGTAAATAATACCAATTAAAATGGCAGGTATAATCCCCTAAACCAAAGTATGATAACGCTATAATTATAAGCCATGGTATTAAAGTTAGAAGAAAATCAATTCCAACAAATAAACATTTTGCAATTGGAAATATATATTTTGGAATGTATACTTTATTAATCAAAGGAAAGTTTTCAACAACAGATGTCATCGCCATGTTTGATGCTTGCGAAAAATAGTTAAACATAATAATACCTGTCATTAAGTATACTATGTAGTTTACTCCTTCTACTTTAAACCTAAACATCTGCGAAAAAACAACCGCCATAACAGCCATTGTTAAAATAGGATTTAAAAGACTCCAAAGTATTCCTAATACTGATCTTTTATATTTAACTTTAAAATCCCTTGAAATTAACTGAGTCATTAAAAACCAATATCTTTTAAAATTA
>CASEKZ010000075.1 GCA_949288625.1 uncultured bacterium
GTCATAGCCTATTTGGGCAAGTGTTAAAGCCGTTAAATATCCTATTCCAGATGCTGCTCCTGTTATTAATACTTTCATAAAAAAATCACCATTATTATGGTG
The DNA here is from genome assembly GCA_949288625.1 of uncultured bacterium. Lineage (GTDB taxonomy): Bacteria > Bacillota_I > Bacilli_A > RF39 > UBA660 > Aphodocola. The sequence continues at coordinate 103 of CASEKZ010000075.1, forward strand.
ATCATTTTAATTATTTTTATTCTTAATTAACTCTTCAAAAGCACCCTCTATTTCATATATGTTTGCACAGCTCATAAAACATATCGCAGCATTTTTATGTTTTAATAACTTATCTACCGTGCTAATTGATATTTTTTCAGCATTAGGAACTTCATTTATTATTAAATCACTTGAAACCCTTGGATAATCTTCCCTTTTTTCCCTATCACAATGAATATCCATAACGTACGCTTTATCCGCCATTTTTAAAGCATTTATAAAATCATTTAATAAAGCCTTAGTTCTAGAGTAAGTATTTGGTAAAAATACCGCAACTACTTCTTTTTTTGGATACTTTTGTCTTGCCGATTCTATAGTTACTTCAATTTCGGTTGGATGATGTGCATAATCATCAATCGTTACAACATCACCAAATACTTTTTCCTTAAACCTTCTTTTAGCATTAATAAACGTCTGTAAAAGCCTATGTATGTCTTCTTTTTTAACACCTTCTAAATTACAAATCGTAATGCATGCTAAAGCATTTAACGCCATGTGTTCTCCATACACCGGAATGTTAAAATGTCCATATAATTTTTTATCCATGTAAACGTCAAAGGCGATTCCTTCTTTACTTAAAACTACGTTTTTGCCTACAACATCATTATTATCATTAAAACCATAATAAATTACTTTATTATTTAGCTTCATTTTTCTTACGTTTAAATCATCACCACAAGCTACCACAAAGTTTGCTTTATTAGCAAAAGAGCTAAACGTATCAATTATTTCGTTTATGTCTTTATAACACTCGGTGTGTTCAAGTTCTATGTTTGTTACAACCGCATAATAAGGCTTGTATGCTAAAAAGTGTCTGTTATATTCACATGATTCTAATACAAATAGCTCATTTTCTTTTTTAGCAAAACCAGTACCATCACCAATAAAATAATTGCATCCTTTAGTATCTTTTAAAACGTGCGATAACATGGTAGAAGTTGTTGTTTTTCCATGAGTACCAGATACGCCAATCGTTTTAAATTCACCACTTATCTTACCTAATAATTCATTGTATTCTATTATATTAAGTCCTAAGCTTTTTACTCTTTTTATCTCAGGATGATTTATGCTAAAAGCTTTTGAATAAGTAACAATGGTATCTTTATCTATTTCATGATTACTATCATAATATATTTTTATATTTCTTATATCAAGTCCTTCTTGAGTAAATTTATATGGTTTATAATCATCGTAACCAGAAACACTATTTCCTAAATCATAAAGTATTTCCGCTAAAGTTGCCATACCTGACCCTTTTATTCCGATACAATAATACTTCATAAGTTTCACCTCTATATAATTATATCACTTTTAATAAAAAAACTATATTAAAAAAGTTGCATTTATGATATAATTATTTTGTATTTGCCGGTATGGCGGAATTGGTAGACGCGCTGGACTCAAAATCCAGTGGTAGTAATACCGTGTCGGTTCGACCCCGACTACCGGCACCAATATTAATAGAAAACTTTAACTTCTTATTTGAAAATAATAAATTACTAACAGAAATGTTGGTTTTTTTACTTTTTAAAAAGTATTTCACACGTTTTCAATATACTACTAACGTTTTATAACACAAAATTTGCATTATATTTAAAATAATGATATAATTCGAAGCTATAAGAAGGTGGTTATTATAAATAGATATGAAAAATACCTAGATATGATGGAATGTTTAGATGTAATATTATCTTGTGCACCCAATGCAATAAGTGAATATAATAGAAAAAAAGACACAAAAAATAAAGTATATTATTATACTAGATTTAAAAATGATATAAACAAAATAATTAATAAAAAAAATAGCGATGAAAGTATCAAGCGAATTAAGCTTATTTTAATATTCGTAAAACAACTTAATTCTATTAAAGACTCTAAAAAAAGTAACACAAAAAGGACGTATAGTGATTCAGACATAGAATTTTTAAAACAATTTAGTGGCTTTGATTTAACCTTTGAAGAAGCAATGCTTGTTGGAAAACAAAATGAATACTATAACGCACTTAGATTAGTCAGTAATAATGGTATATTACGGCATGACATGGAACTTCAAAAATACATAGATAGTATTAATGAAGACTATACACCAAGATTAATTTATGAATTTATACAAAAGCAAAAAAACAAGGCTAAACAATAGCCTTATTTTTTAGTTATTTTTTTACATTGCTTTCAATTTTTTCGTCAGTAGATTTTGCTTCAAAACTTTTTAAAACCTCAACCGGTAATGCAAAAATAATTGTATTTGATTTATCACCAGATATATCACTTAAAGTAGATAACGTTCTTAAGTGCATAGCACCTGGGGTTTTAGACATCAAAGAGGCTGCTTTAGCTAAATTTTCTGATGCCTCAACTTCTCCAGCCGCTTTGGTTATAACTGCTACTTTTTCCCTTTCAGCTTCCGCAGCACGAGCAATTACCCTTTTCATCTCTTCTGGTAAAGCAATATCTTTTAGCTCTACGTTTTCAACTTTTATTCCCCAAGGATCAGTTGCTTTATCAATTATGTTACATATTTGATCTGATATTTTTTCTCTTTCACTTAAAAGTTCATCAAGAGATACAGAACCAACGGCATTACGCATCGTTGTTTGTGCAAGTTGTCCTACCGCGTAATAAAAATTTTCAACCTCTAACACCGCCTTAGATGCATCAAACACCTTATAGTAGATAACCGCATTAATTCTAACCGACACGTTATCCTTAGTTATTGCATCTTGCTCTGGTACATCTACCGCCTTTGTTCTTATGTCTACTTTACTATAACTTTGAAAAATTGGAAAAACCAAGTTCCATCCAGGATTCATAATTTTAGTAAACTTTCCTAAAGTAAACTTAATGCCTCTTTCAAACTGATTAATTTGTTTTATTGAAGCCAATATTAAAACTACCAAAATAACTAGTATAAAAATAACCATTTTATAATTTCCTTTCCATTTTTAATAATTAACAATATATTTTATTCATTTTCCTTATATCTAGAAATAAATAATTCTTTTTCTTCTTCTACTTTTTCTTCCGGAATTTTAAGTTCTGGAAGCTCATCTAATGTTGATAAGTTAAAATAATCTAAAAACTTATTTGTCGTTTTATATACCATTGGTTTTCCTGGTAAATCACTTCTACCAGCAACTTCAATGAGGCCTCTAAAAACTAGTTTTCTAACCATATCACGACTTGATACTCCTCTTATTTCATCAATCATACCCACTGATATTGGCTGATTATAAGCTATTATCACAAGTACTTCTAAAGCCGCCTGAGTTAACGCACTAGAAAAAGTTTGGTTAGCTAATAATTCATAATATTTTTTATGTTCTTCTTTAGTTGATAGCTTATACTTATTTCCTAAATATACTAGCTTTAACCCACGATTTTTATTATCTAATTCTCTTTTATATTCATCTAATAGTGTTTCAACCTTTTCATCATCTAAATTTAAAATTTCCTTAATCTCATCAGCTGATAATCCATCTTCTCCAGCCACAAAAAGTAATCCTTCTAAAACACCTAACTCCATTTTTAAACACCTTCTTTTAACGAAATCTTTATCGTTTTAAAATTATTATCTTGACTTACTATAATTTCATCTTTTTTTATCATCTCTAAAATGGATAAAAAACTTACGATAACTTCCTCCTTAGTACGGAAATCAATAAGATCTTCAAAGTTAATTTTTTTTCTTTTTGTAAGTATCTTTCTTATATTAATGATTTTTTCATTTAAGGATAGTTCCCTTTTAGTTATTTTTGTTGTAAGAGGCTTATCAAATTTTTTTCTTTCAATAATCACGTTAAATGCCTCAATAAGGTCATTTAATGATACGCTCCCATCATTTCCCATGTCTTTAGCATAAAAACTTAAGTTTTCTGGTTCTTTTGTTATTATTTGTTTTCTTTCAGTTTCGAGATTTTTAAATTCCTCAGTAATTTCTTTATACTTCTTGTATGCTAATAAACGCTCTATTAATGCTTCTTTAGGATCTTCTTCATACTCATCTTGAATTGCTTCCTTACGTTTAGGAAGTAACATCTTTGATTTCATTTCGATAAGCTCAGATGCCATAACCAAATATTCACTTGCAACTGATAAATTAAGATCCTTCATGGTGGTTATGTAATCTAAGTATTGTTTTGTTATTTCTTCGATTTTTATATCATATATTTCAATGTTATTTTCTTTTATTAGGTGTAAAAGCAAATCAAGTGGTCCTTCAAATTTATCTATCGTAACTTTATAATGCATCATATAAAATTTCCATTTTTATGTTATTATGTTTCACTTTATCACCTAATTCCTTATTTAATTATAACATAATTAAATAATATTTTAAACATGTATGATATAATTAAAATGGTGATTAACTTTGAAAAAATTTAATATGATAGATGAAGAATTCATTTGCGAAAATTGTGGAAAAAAAGTTGAAAAACTAAATTATTCGGCCAGAGATCATTGTCCGTACTGTTTATATTCAAAACATTTAGATATAAATCCAGGTGATAGACAAAATCCTTGTAAAGGCATGCTTAAACCAATTGACATTGAGAAACATAAAAACACGTATAAAATAATCTATAAATGTTTAAAATGTGGCGAAATACACAAAAACATTATGTCAAATGATGATGATATAAACCTAATTATCGAATTATCAAAAAAAGCCTAAGAATTTTTCTTAGACTTTTTTATAACACTAACACTTGCTGTAAAGTATTCACCATCGTCGACGTAATATTCAAAAACTTCATATTTGTTTTCTTGATCTTTTTTTGCTTCGATTTCATTATCAATTTCGTGCCTTAACATACTCATTTTTGATATCAACTCATGATTATCTACTTTTCCAGTTGTACCAACTACCGATACGTAGTTATTCTCAATTGATTCTTTAAGCAACATGTCCAATTGTGGATCATTAACATCAAAAAGAAAGTCAGTGTCTTTGCTTTTAAGCATATTCATTTTTTATTACCCTTTCTATTTAAAATTTACTGCATAAACCTACGTTTACTACTACTTTTAAACGAGGGTAACATTCATTTTACTACTATTTAAAAGTATTGTCAATAATTTTATCATTATTTAACTCTTTGGTATCTACATTGTTAATCGCTTCAAATCTTTTAGAAATTTTATCAGTTGTTATATGAATGTCATTTGCATCACGACTAACAGCTTCAATACTTCTTGATAGTTTATTCCATCTTTCCTTATATCTTCCAAAATCTACTGATAATTTATTTAATTCTTCATGAATGATGCTTGTATATTTATCTTTTTCAATGTTTTTAATTACTAATTGTATGGTTGTTAAAGTACTCATTAAAGTGGTAGGTGAAGCGATCCAAACTCTTTTTTTATACGCATAGTCAATAATGTCAGAATGATATGCATTAAGTTCCGCAAATAAAGCTTCTGCTGGTAAAAACATGATCGCCTGATCACTTGTTACATTCTTGATAATATATTTACTTGCAATGGCATCAATATGCTTTTTAACATCTTGTTTAAACTGTTTTTCAGCGTTTTGTCTTTCTAATATGCTAACTTTTTTATCAATCATAATTCTATAATTTTCAAGTGGAAATTTGGAATCAATTGCAATGGTACCCAAAGGTTCCGGAGCAAATAATACGCAATCTGCAATAACTCCAGTATCAAACATATACTGCATCTTGTATATATTATCATTATTTTCACCAAAAACACTAGCCATAATATGTTTTAAATTAACTTCGCCAAATATACCCCTAGTTTTTTTATCCGTTAAAATAGATTGAAGAGATACTATGTCTGTTGATAAGCCATCTATTTTCTTTTGTGCCTCATCAATTTTAGATAATCTTTCGATAACCGATGTAAAAGTTTTATTAGTCTTCTCAAAATTTTCATCTAACCTCTCATTGACTCTATCATTTATCAAATTAAGTTTCTTTTCTATTTTATCATTCATTCTTTCAAAGTTATTATTAAAATTATTGTTTACGGCATCTTTAAATTCGCCCAATTCCTTTACCATGTTGGTTTCTAATTTACCTAATCTTTCTGTTATGTTACCTTCATTTATATTTTTAGATATAGAAAAAATTACTAATAATACTATCAAAACAAGTAAACCAATTATTACGTATTCCATCATTAAATCCTCCATAATACAATATAATTATACATCATAATTAAAATAAATAAAAACTAAAATAATTTTATTTTAGTTTTGTCATCTTAAATCTTCTATTTCCTTTTCTGATAATCCAGTTAATTCACTAATTGTTTTAATATCCATGTTTTTATTTAACATGTTAATCGCTATGTTTCTTTTCGACTCAATTATTCCCTTATTTTTTCCTTCTATAATACCTTGTTCCATACCTTTTTCAATGCCTTTTTCAATACCTTGCTTGATACCTTTTTCAATGCCTTTTTTCTTCCCTTCGTCATATCCTTCTTTATATCCATCTATCATTGCGTATTCTCTTATCCTGTTTTGTATGAACTCTTGCCTTTCTTCTATATCATATATCCCTTGCATCTCTTCTTCCTTTGATACCTTACTTATCTTCCTTGCCACA
>CASEKZ010000076.1 GCA_949288625.1 uncultured bacterium
CTTTTTTTATTCCCGTTATATTACTTATTAAACTTACTAAATATCCCCTTGCTTCTTTACTTGTTAATACTCCTTTAAAAACTTTATCATAAACCATCGGTATTATTTTATATCCTTTTTTTAACATACTTATTTCCTCCTTACATGAGGCATACTATCACGTATTTTTTTCCTTTGCAAATTACAAAATCACTTATTTTATTTGACGTTTTATACAAAAAAGATATTTTGTTTAAAATAAAATATCTTTTTTCATATATTTTTTTACCAAACTATTAAAAATTAATAAATCACATTTTTTCATAATATTCCTTTAATCGATTAATAAGTTTCTTTTTTTCCTCACCACATATAAAACTAGCATTAACAGCATATAAATTAAATTTATAAAAATCTTCTTTAGTAAAGTTAAAATACTTATCTAATAATTCATACTCTTTAGATAAAGTTATGTTTGATACGGTATTATTATCAGTATTAATTGTCAATAAAACCCCTTTTTCATATAAATTTTTAATTGGATGATCAACATAATTTCTAACTACTTTTGTTTGAACGTTACTAGTTGGACATACTTCTAGTGTTATTTTATTTTTAATTACCTCTTTTATTAAATCATCATTTTCTATTATACTAATGCCATGTCCTATTCTTTTAGCGCCAAAACTAATTGCATCTTTAACACTTTTATAATTATCTGCCTCTCCGGCATGAATTGTAAATGGTACGTTCATCTTTTTTGCCATTTCAAACAAAGCCTTATAATCACTTGTTTTAAAGTGTTTTTCATCACCTGCTAAATCAAGAGCCACAACACCATTACCCAAGTATTTTTTACAAACGTCAATAACTTCCTTATTTTTAGCAAAATCATCTCCCCTCATCATACATAAAATAAGGTTTGTTTTAATACCAGATACGCTTTTTAAACCCTCTAAAACAGATAAAACAACATCATCTAAACTTAAACCATTTAAAGTGTGTTTTTGTGGTGCAAAACGAACCTCCGCATAAATAACATCATCATTTTTTAAATCAATGGCAAGTTCTTTAGCTACTCTTATTAAATTATCCTTTGTCTGCATTGCCTTAATTGGTAATTCAAACTTTGTTAAATAACAAGATAAATCTTCGTTATTACTTTCCACCACCATGTTTTTTTTGACATAATTTAAATCCAAATTTAAAATTTTTGATACCGTGTTAGGTCTTACACTTCCATCTAAGTGCACGTGGAGCTCTACTTTTTTCATATTATCACTATCCTTTACTTAATTATAACTTAATATATTTTATTTTAAAAGAAAAAGTAGCACTTTGCTACTTTCTAAACTGCGAATTATAAAGTTCTGCATAAAAACCATTTTGACGCATTAACTCATCATGATTTCCTTGTTCAATTATGTTACCTTCGTTCATAACAAGTATTAAATCAGCGTTTTTAATGGTAGATAAACGGTGAGCAATAATAAACGAAGTTCTTCCTTCGGTTAATTTATCCATCGCTTTTTGAACTAACTCTTCGGTTCTTGTATCAACTGATGAAGTTGCTTCATCTAAAATTAAGAATGGTGCGTTTTTTATCATACCACGGGCAATCGTTAATAACTGTTTTTGTCCAGCTGATATAGCTTCATTATCAGTTATTTCATAGTTTAATCCACCAGGTAGTGACTTAACAAAGTGAGCAACTCCAACCGTCTTTAATGCTTCTATAATTGATTCATCTGATACTTGCTTTTTATTATACTTAATGTTATCTCTTATCGTACCATTAAACAACCAAGTATCTTGAAGAACCATGATAAATAAATCATGAATGTTTTCACGGGTTAAATCTTTTACCGAAACCCCATCAATTAATATGTCTCCATCACTAATGTCGTAAAATTTCATAAGCAAGTTTACCATCGTTGTTTTACCTGCTCCGGTAGGACCAACAATAGCTATTTTCTCACCCGGTTTTACTTTACAATTAAAATCTTTTATTATCGTTTTATCCTTGTTATAACCAAACTTAACGTGTTTAAACTCTATGCTTCCTTTTACCTTAGAAGAATCTAAATGTTTAACTAACGATGATTCGTCTTTCATTTCTTTTTCTTCTAGAAATTCAAAAACACGTTCTGAAGCTGCAGCCGTTGATTGCAATGAAGTCATTCCTTGAGCTATTTGTGATAATGGTCCGGTAAATAATCTTACATAAATCATAAAGGCAACAATAACACCAAATGATATTTGATCATTCATCGTAAGAATCGCACCAACAACACAAACGGCAACATAACCAAAATTACCAATAAACTGCATGATAGGCTGCATTAGTCCTGATAAAAACTGACTCATTCTGTCACATGTAAACACGTTAGTATTTAATTTATCAAACTCTAAACTTGCATCTTTATTTCCATTGTATGCCTTAACGACGTTATGAGATGAATATATTTCTTCAATATGACCATTTAGATTACCTAACTGTACTTGCCTTTGGTCAAAGTATTTTTGAGATTTTCCTAATATTAAAAACATAAAACCAAATCCAATAAGTGATGATACTATCGCCGTAATTGCAAGGATCCAATTAGTTACAAACATCATTATTATAGATCCAGCAAATAAAGTTATCGCAGCAACTAGTGTACCAAAACTTTGATGCATTGAAAAGTTTATCGTATCAACATCATTTGTAACACGTGATAAAATATCACCATAACTATGTGAATCAAAATACTTAAGTGGTAAACTATTTATTTTAAATGATATTTTATTTCTTAGATCACGAGCAAAATTATTAGATACCGTAACCATTATGAAATTTTGAACATAATTAAAAAGCGCACTTAATAAGTAAATCGAAAGTAAAAACGTACCTATTGAAATTACCTCATCAAAATTAATTCCAGTTAAAATTCCATTTGTTATGACATCAGTTAAATCACTTAACTTATTAGGTCCAACGATTGATAAAATCGATGATAAAGCCGCTAAAATAAACGCTATAATAATAAGAACATGATATTTATTTAAATATTTAACCATGCCTTTAATGGCCTTTTTTAAATCTTTAGGTTTTTCTGCCGAACCTCTATTAGGTCCGTGTTGCATTCTTTGAGGTCTTGTTTTTTCATTACGCATTTTCAAGTTCCTCCTTTGATAATTGTGAATAAGCAATCTCCTTATACACATTACAGGTCTTTAACAATTCTTTATGTGTTCCCATTCCTACCGCCGTACCACTATCAAGTACGATTATTTTATCAGCGTTAATTATGGTTCCTATTCTTTGAGCAACAATTATACTAGTTGCGTTTTTAGTATACTTTTTTAATTCATTTCTTAAAACATAATCAGTTTTATAATCTAAAGCACTAAAAGAATCATCAAAAATATATATTTCTGGCTCCTTTGCGATTGCCCTTGCAATTGATAATCTTTGTTTTTGCCCTCCAGAAATATTAGTTCCACCCTGGGCAATATCGGTTTCATATTTTTCAGGCATTTTTTCAACAAATTCTTTAGCTTGGGAAACTTCTACCGCTTCTTTAATCAATCTATCAGATTTTTCTTTTCCATTATCACCATAAGATACGTTATAATTAACCGTTCCCCTAAACATAACCGCCTTTTGTGGTACGTAACCTAGTTTATTATACAAATATTCCTGTTTATATTTCTTAATGTTTATGCCATCAACTAATATTTCACCGCTAGTAACATCATAAAATCTCATAATAAGATTAACAATGGTAGATTTCCCACTGCCAGTTGAACCAATGATAGCTATTGTATCTCCCTTTTTTGCTTTAAACGAAATGTCTTTTAAAACATACTCATCAGCATCCGGATATTTAAAAGATACGTTTTTAAACTCTATTTGTCCAGTAACTTTAGTGGGCTTTTTAAATTTACCATCTTTTATGCTTGCTTCGGTATCAATTACTTCTCTTATTCTACCCGCTGATACATTAGCTCTTGGATACATAATAAATATCATCGCAAGCATTAAAAAAGCCATGATAACTTGCATTGCATAACTTGAAAAAACAACCATGTTACTAAAGATACCAATCTTATCCATCATGTTTGCAGCATCAATTAAATACGCACCAATAAAATAAATCGATAAAGTAAGTAAATTCATTATTAGATACATAACAGGTGACATTAAAGCCATCATTCTTTGATTAAACATTTGCATGCGAGTAAGCTCTTTGTTTTTTTCATCGAACTTTTCTTCTTGATACTTCTCGGCGTTAAATGCTCTTACAACACGAATACCAGTTAAGTTTTCCCTTGTAAGTCCATTTATTTTATCAATTAATTTTTGAACCAATTTAAACCTTGGCATTACCGTTACCATAAGTATTATAACCATCATAATAAGAACAATAACGGCTGCGCCAGTAACGGCACTCCATTGCCAACTTTTATCTAAGATTTTTAATACGGCCCATACCGCTGTTATAGGAGCTTTTATAAGCATCTGAAGTCCCATTGCTATAAACATTTGAATGTTTGTTATGTCGTTTGTTGTTCTGGTAATCAAGCTACTAGTTGAAAACTTCTTTATTTCTTCCATTCCAAAACTTTGAACTTTTTCAAATAGCTGTTTTCTTAGTTTCTGAGAAAACGTTGCCGAAATAAACGAAGTTAAATAACCAACCACCATAGCCGATACAAGACTACCTGCAGCACACAAAAGCATGTATCCACCTTGTTTTAATACTTCGCTTATCTTGCTTCCTTCAGTTTGTACTAACCTTGTTATTTGCGACATGTAATCAGGAAGCTTTAAATCTAGCCACACTTGAAAAACAATTAAAATTAACGAAGTAAAAACTATTAGCCAATCCTTTTTATTAAAGTTCTTTAATAATTTTAACATTTTATCATCCTTTCTATTTAACGTTTTCCTTAAGTTTGTCAATTACCCTAAAGAAAATTTCTAGTTCTTCATATGATATGCCTTTAACAAGAAGAGTTTCAAATAAAGTTACCTTTTTCTTCATTTCTTTAGATTTTTTAATACTATAATCAGTAAGCACTATTTCTTTTTTTCTTGCATCACTTTTAGAATCAATTCTTTTTATAAGATTATTTTTTTCCATCGTTTTTAATATACCAGAAATAGTTGATCTTCTAACGTTTAAAAAAACTTCTAAATCATTTTGATAAATAGTTTTATTATTTTCAAACAAATACTTTAAAATACTAGCTTGAACGTGTGATAAAGTTTTGTTTTCTTTTTTATTTTCAATTATTTTTCTACTTATCAAATTATCTAAAAGTTTTATTTCAAACGCAACTTTTCTTTCTTTCATAATCTATTTATCATCTCGCTTTATTTGTAAGGTAACTAACAAAAACAATTCTATCAACATATTGTTTATATGTCAACAGAATTATTATTAAAATTTATTAAATTATTACAACGTTTTATCGTATCATATAAATTCTGTTTGTTTTTATACGTGTGACCACAATCTTTTACTGATACAACACTAACGTTTTTTATGTTTTCTTTTATGTAATTTAATACGATTCTTTTATCATTTAAGTAAACAACTTTATCATTATCTCCTATTATTACATCAACCATTATCTTTATACTTTTTAATTCATCACTTACATAGCCCGGTGTACGATACCTAAATATATCATTTTTACCGCCTTCTATAAAATCATTTAAAAAAGTATTACAACTAAAACACAAAGGATAAAAACTAAAGCTTAGTACTTCATTTTTAAATCCGGTATTAACCATTTCTTTAGCTTTTTTACATAACGACTCATATTTATTACCAAGTTTAGAAATTGTCTGCATTATAACATCACAAGGAGACATTAAAACTAGTTTTTTTATTTTTTTATCTTTGGTTTGTACATAATAATTTACTACTTTATTGCATCCGTATGAATGACCAGATAAAATAACATTTTCATAACCTAAATCTTCAAAATACCTAACAACCGCATCTATATCAAGTTTACTTTCGCTAAATAATTCATAATTAGAACCATAAGTCATGATTTTATCATTTTTTAAAAACGAAGTATAATACCCAGAACCACGATTATTAAAACAAACAAAAGAATAACCAACATCATTATATGCTTTAGCTAGCTCAAAAACATAATCTTCGAAAAAACTACCAGCCATTCCGTGAACGTGTATAACAAGCGTTTTTGATCCTCTTTTTTTATGATATAAAGTAGGTAGTTTTAAACCATCGATCGTCTCGATTTTTAAAAACTCACATTTCATGTTATAACTATACTCCCATGGTAAGTGTTTCTGGAAGCGTTGATGCACCATCTATTACGATTCCTTGACCTGTTATATAACTTGCCTCATCACTTGCTAAAAACGCCGCAAGTTCCCCTATTTCTTCTGGTGTTCCAAGCCTTTTCATCGGAATTGCGCCAGCGATACCGTCTACTACACTTTTAGGATTATCCGGATTTGATTGAACCGCCATCTTCTTAACCATCGGTGTCATGATGTATCCAGGTAAAATTGCGTTTACCCTTATGCTATCATTTACAAGCTCCATAGCAAGTCCTTTAGTAAAACCTAATATAGCAGCTTTAGTTGTCGCGTAAGCAACCTCGCCAGAATCCGCAACCGAAACACCAGTTACACTAGATAAGTTAACGATTGATGCTTTACCTGCTTTTTTAAGCAGTGGTAGTAGTGCGTGAGTAACATCCCAAGTTCCTTTTATATTTATGTCGAAATGCTTATCACGAAGTTCATATGACATATCCTCAAAACCATCTAAAATGCATATTCCTGCATTATTAACTAATGCATCAACATGTTCATATTTAGTTTCTATTTCTTTTACAGCATTTATAACCTCATCATTATTACTAATATCAACTTTATAACCCGATACATCATAACCCTCATTTTTTAAGTTAGATACGGTTTTTTCTAACTCATCAGAATAATCAAGAATTATAACCTTTGCTTTATATTTTAAAAACACCTTTACAATACCAAGGCCATTACCCATGGCACCGCCAGTTACCACTGCTATTTTTCCATCTAATTTCATAATATATCCTCCTTTAATCTTCCTATTCCTATTTTTATTATACCATTATTTACTAATAAATCCTTCAAATTTCTTTGTAATGATGTATTATCTTTTAAAGCCTCATATTTAACCGGCAACGCTTCGTTAAAAACAAAATTAAGAATGTCTTTTTTACAGTCACTTCCGCTTTTAATATCAAAAAGATTACTAAACTTTAATATGTTTGAATTATTATTTAACAATTTCAAAACCTCTTTACTTAAAAGCCATGATTCACAATAATATTCTAAATTATTTAACTTAAAATATTTTGCAAGTTCATCTTTAGATTTAATTAATGATTTTTTAACGTTTTTAATTTCTAAATCAGTATTTCTAGGAATATGTATTTTAATACATTTTTCTTTTTTATTTGTAATCGGATTGATATCTACTAGTTCATACTGAAGTGAACCTACTTCTATTATTCTTAAGTTTATGAAGTAACTTGCCCAAAGCATTTGTGATATTCTAATACCATCATAGCCTCTTTCATATATATCATATGTTAACGCTTCTTTTACCCTTTTCTTATGAATTTTTATCTGTTTATCATCCAAGTTGTATTTTTTCATGTTTTCTTGATGTAATTTATATCCTAACAAAACAATAATGTTTGTTATAAACGGATGATAATTATCACCAAATAATTCTTCGTTACTTTTTACTTTCCAAAGTTTTGCTAATAAATAATCTTTTTTATTGTATAAGATGTCGATTAAATTTTTTACTTTAATAAATAAATCGTCATGTTTAACAACGTAATCAAAACATTCTAAACACTTATCTAAATAATTATTATAACTAATACCATAAAAATCCAAAGCATCAATTATTCTTTTTTTCATAATTTTACCTCCTTAAAAAGTAAATAATCATTTCTTACGGTTTCCTTTGCTTTAAGGTTACTAAAGTATCATCCGCTTTTTAAGGCCAAATTAATACTTGCGTTTTTCTTTAAAATATCAATTTGTCTTCTTGCCATTTTATTTAATCTAATTAATCCTTCTTCTTATTTACAAACATCCACCCATGCTTTATAATTTGATGCTTCTTCAAGTTCATTAATTGTTAGTTTAATAGCACTATTACCACTTCCACAAGCTGGATAAACAACACTATACTCTTTTAATGAAACATCTAAATAAACAGTAACAGCATCATTTATTCCAAAAGGACATACTCCTCCTACATCATGTCCTATTAATTTTTTTACGTCTTCTTTTGGAATCATTTTAGCCTTTACTTTAAACTCTTTTTTATATTTTGAATTATCTATTTTTTTATCACCTGCCGTTACTATAAGAACAGCTTTATCTCCTACCAAAAAAGACATTGTTTTTGCAATTTCGCCTTCTTTAGCACCTAATAAGTTAGCTGCTTCTTTAACCGTTTTTGAAGAATCTTTAAACTCTATTACGTTATCTTCTAAACCATATTTTGCCAAATGTTTTTTAGCTTTTATAAATGACACACAACCACTTCCTTTAATAAAAATTAGTATTTTCAATTTTCATATATATCATTATTTATCTTTAATATCATCCGTCGATAATGAGTCTTAAATCCTAACCTTTCATATAAATCTCTAGCAATGTTTTCTCCAATTACTTCTAGTGACATATCCTTATTCTGCTTTTTTGATTGACAATGTATTGTTGATTTTTTCTTTATTTATAGTGGTTTAACCATATTTAACACGCACACACACTCCACGTGGCTAGTATTAGGGAACATATCAACTGGTGTTACTTTTTTAACATCATATAAATCCGTTAAATATGATAAGTCTCTTGCCATGGTAACCGGGTTACATGATATGTAAACTATTTTTTTAGGATATATTTTTTTCATTATTGCAAGAGCTTTTCTATCTATTCCTTTTCTTGGTGGATCAACTATTATTACGTCTATTTTATCTTTTATTTTACCAATCTTCTTAGAAGCATCACCACAAATAAACCTAACGTTTGAAATGTTGTTTATTCTTGCGTTACAATTAGCATCAATTACCGCATCTTCTACTATTTCTATTCCAATTACTTTTTTTACATGCGAAGATGTAATACAAGAAATAGTACCAGTACCAGAGTATAAGTCTAAGACGATATCTTCCTTAGATAACCCGGCTTCTTTTATTGCAATTTCATATAATTTTTCAGCGGTAACACCATTTACTTGAAAAAAAGACTTAGCGGATACATTAAACATTAGCCCGTTTGATATTTGAGAAATATAACCATTGCCATAAACCGTTTTTCCATTAAAAACGATTGTTTTTAAATTATTGATATTATTCTTTAGATAATCAGTTATTTTTTTATCTTTTAAATTGGTTGAATAAATATCTATTAAAAGTTCGTCTGTTGCGTTACCATGTTTTATGGTTATTGTTTTTATATCATTTTTATTTTCTTTTAAATAATTTCTAATGATGAGTAAAGCCTCATTAATTTCCTTTTCAAGTAGCATACAATAATCTATATCAACTAGCTGATACGTACCTGAAGCATAAAAACCAATTCTGTCATTTTCAACTTTAAAAGACGCTTTATTACGGTAATTCTCGGTTTTAAAAGATGGCACCACATCACTTACTTTACAATTTATTTTACCAATTCTAGTAATTGAGTTTTCAATTTTTTGTTTTTTAAACTCCAAGTTTTTAGAGTTACTTTGATGTCTTAAATCACAGCCACCACACTCATTATAATAAGGGCATAATGGTTTTGTTCGGTTACTTGATGAATTTATTATTTCGATTAATTTACCCCTTGCAAAGCTCTTTTTAATCTCCGTTATTCTAATTCTTACCGTCTCACCAACTAACGTTTTTGGAACAAACACTGTTACACCCTTTATCTTGCAAACACCAGATCCTTCGTTTTCTAATGCGGTTATTTTCGTTTCATATACATCATCTATTTTAATTGACATTAAACTCATTATCATCACCACTTTAATTATAAAGCATTATTAATCTTAAGTAAAATAAAAAAAGACTTATTGTAAAGCCTTTAACTTTCCTTTTTTAAAGTTATCTAACCTAGCGTTTTTTGATACATCAAATGTCGCTTCATATGCTCCAATCATTTTAATAAGTTTGTTTTCAATTTCATTACAATCTTTTTTACTATGCTTTTTATAAGATTTAATGGTTTTATATTCCAGTGGATAAGCAATCGTTTTACCACATAATAATTCATCTAAAGAAGTAACGTTAAAAACATCATCTAAAACGAGTTGTGTATCCATGTATACCATTTGACTATTATATGTTGTTGGTATAAATGGTAATTTTGTTCTTAAAGCAATCATACCTTTATTTTTACCACTGAAAACGAAATCAGCATAATAATCAGTTAAATCGGGGTTAAACACCACAAATAATAAATTATAGCCCGCAAAATAATTGGTACTTTTTATTAAACTATATTTATAAAGCTCTACGCCATTAAGAATTTTATCTTTTCTTTTTTCTAACTTTCTTATTCTCTCTTTTTTAGTTTCACTTTTAAAATTAAAACCACATAGGTTATCAATTACTTGAGGGTCAATATGAAAAAACATCGTTTCCTTTGTGTTTAACACAAATATATATCTAGAATTAATATAAAATTCTTTTAAATCATCAAAATACTTTTCACTATTTTCCATAATACTCACCTTTTTTCGATATATAATACATCAAAATTAAAAATATGTCTACAAAAAGTTAAAAAGTTACACGTTTTAAGCGTATAACTCTTATTTTTCACAAAGACTTTTATAATATTCAAACCTTTTCATTGCGTTTTCTTTGTTTTGTCTTAATAGTTCTTCTGCCGAGGCTTTATTAACGGTTTTTAGCATCATGTATCTGTTTTCGTTTTCTAAAAATTCATCATACTTATCAAAATTAGGGTTTTTATAATCCAGTTTAAAAGTTTCATCATAAGGATTATACCTAAAAATCGAAAAATAACCACTTTGAACCGCTAACTTTTCTTCGTTTATACTATCTTTCATTCCAGATTTTATACCTTGAGTAATGCATGGTGCATATGCTATTACAATGGAAGGCCCATCATAATTTGCGGCTTCCTCTAACGCGTTTATTGCTTGCTGCATATTTGCTCCTAAACTAATTTGAGCAACATAAACGTTTTCATAAGACATGAAAATTCTTGCTAAATCTTTTTTCTTACCAGTTTTACCAGACGATGAAAACTTAGCTACCGCACCAGTTCTAGTTGACTTTGATGCTTGACCACCGGTATTTGAATATACCTCGGTATCTAACACCAATATATTTACGTTTTTGCCACTTGCTAAAACATGATCTAAGCCGCCATATCCGATATCATAAGCCCATCCATCACCACCAACTATCCAAACCATCTTTGGTAAAATATACTCTTTTATTCTCTCTAAACTAATTGCCTCAGAAAAATCAAAGTTTTTAAGTAAATTACTAGCATTCTCAAAGTTTGATTGATCCTTTAAATAAGCATCACTTAAATATTTATTATTTTCTGATAAATCAGCATTAATAAGAATTTGTCTTATTTTTTCCTTAGCTAAATCATCACCTATTTTAATACCAAGACCAAACTCCGCATTATCTTCAAACAAAGAATTAGCCCAAGATATGCCATATGGCATTGAAGGCTGAGAGCCTCCATAAATAGAAGAACATCCCGTTGCGTTTGCAATAACTAATTTTTTTCCAAAAAGTTGGGTTAATAATTTAATATAAGGAGTCTGACCACATCCAGCACATGCTCCCGAAAACTCAAACAATGGTTTTTTAAACTGAGAACCTTTTATCGTGTTAACGGGAAGCAATTTTTTATCCAACTTTTCTTCGCTTTCAAACAACAAATCAGGTGATTTTCTTTCAATCTTAAAAGCCTCTTTCATCAAGATTGCCTTTTCTTTAGAAGGACATACTTCAGCACAAACACCACATCCAGTACAATCTTTATCAGATACAGCCATATAAAAGAATAAATCATCTCTTCCTTTATAAGGAATTACCTTACCTTCTAAGTTATATTTTAAAACTTCCTCTTTTGTTAACACAAAAGGTCTTATTACCGCATGAGGGCAAGAAAGAGCACACTGATTACACTGAATACAGCGTTCTTTATCCCAACAAGGTAACATTTGCGCTATATTTCTTTTTTCATACTTAGTAGTAGAAGGAGTAAACGAGCCATCCTTATGACTTTCAAAGTCTCCCACGGTAAGCTTGTTTCCTTCTAGTTTAGATACGTAATTAAACACTTTATCATCACACAATTTCAAATCATCTTGTGTTTTATCATCTTCAAGCATATTAATATTTATAAATACTTCATTTAATGAATCATCTACCATGTCAACCGCTTTTAAGTTTGCGTTAACAACATCATCACCTTTTTTTAAAAAACGTTTTTTTAGTTGCTCTTTAATCTTATACTTTATATGCTCATAATTAACAAGGTTTCCAACTTTAAATATCGTAGTTAAAACTATTGCAGAAACTTTATTATTAATGTTATTTTCCATCGCTATTTTAAACGCATCAATTGTATAAAACTTAATGTTATTATCAATCATGTATCGTTTAACGTTATTAGGTAAAAACTTAATTAACTCATCTTCACTTAACCCGGTAACCAAAATAAAAATTCCGTTTTTCTTAAGTTTGCTAATTATATCATATCGTTTTATGTATGAATCTTTTGTTACAACTAAAATATTTGCTTTATCAACGTAATAAGGGCTATTAATCTCGTTTTTTGATACCCTAAGATGAGATTTAGTTACTCCTCCTGATTTTTTAGAATCATACTCGAAGTACCCTTGAACGTTTGCATCAGTATAATTTCCAAGGATCGTTATTAAATCTTTTGAAGCACTAACCATTCCATCAGAACCATAACCATAAACCAAAATAGACCTTGTTTTATGTTCTTTAATTACGTAATCTTCAACTGGAATGCTTCTGTTAGTTATATCATCTTCTATACCAACGGTAAAATTAGTAAAACAATCATTTTTATCTAAAAAATCATATACTGCTTTTATCATGGCAGCGTTTGTGTTTTTACCTGATAAACCGTATCTTCCTCCTATTATCTTAGGTGATATATCACAGTTAGAAAAAGCTTCACAAACGTCTAAATAAAGGGGTTCTCCACTCGCACCAGCCTCTTTAGTACGATCTAATACGGCAATTTTTTTTACCGTTTTAGGAATAACATCAAGAAAATGTTTTCTACTAAATGGTCTATATAAGTGCACTTCAACTAATCCTATATCAGTTTGCTCATTATCAATTACTTGCTTTATGGTATCACAAACCGATCCCATGGCAACGATTATTTTCCTTGCACTATTACTACCATAATAATTAAAAGGCTTATAATCTTTGCCAGTAAGCGCGTTTATTTTACTCATGTAATCACTAACAACGTCTGGTAAAGAATCATAAAGTTCGTTTCTTACCTCAGTATTTTGAAAATATATATCATCATTTTCGGTAGTACCCCTAATTACTTCTTTCGATAGCATACTATTTTGCTTAAATTCATTTAGTGCTTTACGATCAATTAAATATTTCAAATCAGAACCATCTAATACCTCGATTTTTTTTAATTCATGACTCGTTCTAAACCCATCAAAGAAATTAACAAACGGAATCTTTCCCCTTAAAGCACTAAGGTATGCAACCGCTGTTAAATTCATTACGTCTTGTACGTTTGATGAAGCTAAAATCGCAAATCCAGTTGTTCTTACCGCATAAACATCTTGATGATCACCCATGATACTTAAAGCATGGGTTGCGATGCTTCTTGCCGCAACGTTTATAACGCAAGGAAGACATTCACCTGCTATTTTGTACATGCTTGGAATCATTAAAAGAAGTCCTTGTGAGGCCGTATAAGTAGTAGCAAGCGTTCCTGCTTGTAGTGCCCCATGAACCAAACCAATCGCACCAGCCTCACTTTGCATCTCAATTACCTTCATAGGAGTTCCATATAAATTATTAAAACCCTTACTAGATAATTCATCTACTTTTTCAGCCATCGCTGAGGCCGGCGTAATTGGATATATTCCTGCAAGCTCACTAAACAAGTATGATATATAACTACATGCTTCGTTACCATCCATAACTTTATATCGTTTCATAAATATACACCTTCTATCATTTTCATTATAATATAATTCAAATTAAATAACAATTGTAAATCATAAAAGAATGTGATAAAATAACTCACAAAGAGGAGAAGTATATGGCTAAAGACAAAATCGTTAGTATCTTAAAAGAAAACGGGTTATATTACGATGATTTATATGATGATGATCGCAGTATTATTCTTATAACAAACGAAGAAGATGACTTTCTAAAAAACTACAAAATCAATAAAAGCAGCATAAATAATTTACCTAAAAACATTCTAAGAAGTGATGGTATTTTAATACTAGATTCAGTACCATACGTAATTTCTAAAGCAAAGGAAGAAGGGCACAACTTAAAATACTGGATACTATTTAATAACGGTTGCAGAGCATTACTTAAACGAATTAGTTGGGTAAAAATACAAAACGAGTTGCTTTTTAAGTATCTATGTAATTGGCTTGATATTCCGTGTGCAAATATCGATGCATGCTACTTGGAAAGTACAAAAATGCTTATCAGTCCAAGCTTTTTAGGAATAGATGAAAAACCATTAGATTATTATAAAAAAAATATTGAAAGGCTAATGAAAGGAAACAACGAAACAAAACAAGATTCCTTAACAGAAAGAGTAAATAGTTTATCTTACTATAGTGCTAGCTATACCAAACAAATAGACATCAAACATTTAATTAAAATGGCTACCATGATAAAACAAGATTTTTTTATAAAAAAGGTTATATTGGTAGATATGTTAGCACATAATCAAGATCGCTTTCCACGAAACATAAAAATTATTGGTGGAAAAAAAGGAATTAGAATATGCCCTTTATTTGATCATGAAATACTTGAAATAAATGGGGAGAATTTATGTGTTGAAATGATGCCTTCTATTAATGGCAGCACCAATTATGATGATATTATTAACTACCTACTAAAAGATGATGAATTTAGAAGTTGGTGTTTAGAAAAAATACTATTAAGACAAATGCCTGATTTTAGAAAAATGATATATTGTGATAAAAATATATACGTTGACGATAACGTACTAGAAAGCTTTAATAAAACAATAAATGATGGAAGAACAATTATACTAGATAATTATAAATATAAATAGAATTTATGTTTATTAAGGAGGATAAAATAAAATGGAAGATAAAATAATCGAAATATTAAAACAAAATAAACTATATGAAAACACCTCATCAATTGATGTTAAAGCTTGCTGTTTATTACATGAGTTTTTTAACACGTACACGTTTAATAGTACTAATCATCAAAAATTACCAAGTAACATAACAAGAGATGATAAAGGAAGAATAATACTTGATAAAATACCATTTATAACATCAAACAAAGGTCATAATAATAAATGGATCATATTAAATAATGGTACTAAATTACTAATTAAAGGACAAAGAAAAAAAGAATACAACTTAATAGAACTTACTTTAATGTATTTTTTTAAACAAATGAACGTTAATACCGCAAATTATGATATTGCCATGTTAAACGGGCAAGAATTCTTAATATCCATTTCATTTCTAAGAAACAATGAGAGGATAACAAACAATTATTTAAGTGTTCCAAAAATTAGTTATATATATGAAAAAGAAAAAGAATATAAAGGTCAAATACACGCACTAAAAACAATCTTTTTAGACCGAATATATGGAAACATAAATAGGTTTACAAACAACTATGGGTTAATTATTAATGATGATAAAACCCCTAGAATATGCCCTTTACATAGTAATGCAAAAGAAGCAATGACATTTATAAGAGATGACATACACCAAAACAACTTATTTCCATATATTGATAAAGAAAATGATTCTTCTTGTAATAAAGTAATTAATTATTTATTAGGTTATGAAGAAATCATGCACTGGGTAAATCAAGTAAGTAAAAAAGCAAGCTTACCTAATGCTGCCGAAAGACTATATAAAGAAAAAAACGTATACGTTGATAAAGAAACTTATAGAAAAATGGAAAATTTCTTTTCGGATAGTGAAAAAATAGTAAACTCAGAACTTGTAAGTAAGGGTAAATCTTTTAAAATAAAACTAGTTTAAAAAAGTAATAAAAAATAGTTAGTTAAAAATTACTAACTATTTTTTCTTGCGTCAAATTTCTTTCTTTCTTCGGTATTTAGAATTCTTTTTCTCATTCTATAAGCTTCTGGTGTTATTTCAACTAACTCATCAGAATTAATGTAATCTAAGCACACTTCTAGTGATAGCTTTCTTGGTCTTTTTAAAACAACGGTATGGTCTTTTCCTGCACTTCTGGTGTTAGTTTGTTGTTTTTGCTTTACAACGTTTACCGCCAAATCATTTTCACGGTTGTTTTCACCTACTATCATTCCCTCATAAACTTCACAGCCAGGTTCAATAAACATAACTCCCCTATCTTCTAACTGACCAAGACCATAGCTAGAAGCTTTTCCGTTTTCCATCGAAACCAAAACTCCTTGACTTCTTTCACCAACTACTGCATCCGCGATTGGCATGTATTCTTTAAAGGTATGATTTATTATTCCATAACCCTTAGTCATCGTCATAAAATCAGTCATAAATCCTATTAAACCACGTGAAGGTATAGTATAATTTAGCCTAACTATGTTCTCCTTATTCGCCATGTTATCCATAATGCCACCACGAGTACCTAAGGCTTCTATTACTCCTCCAACGTTATCTTGTGGAACCTCAAGCTGTAAATCTTCATAAGGCTCACATTTAATCCCATCTATTTCCTTAATTATTACCTCAGGTTTTGATACTTGAAGTTCATATCCTTCTCTTCTCATGTTTTCAATTAATATCGAAAGATGAAGTTCACCACGACCTGAGACAATCCAACTTTCAGTATCATTTACTCTTACTCTTAACGATACATCCCTTTGCGTTTCCTTCATTAGCCTTTCTTCTAGTTTTCTTGCCGTTACAAACTTACCTTCACGTCCCGCAAATGGTGAGGTGTTAACGCCAAAAGTCATTTGTAAAGTTGGCTCATCAATTCTAAGAATAGGAAGAGCCTCTTCTTTTCCTATATCACAAACGGTTTCACCAACTGATATATCA
Organism: uncultured bacterium; assembly: GCA_949288625.1. Lineage (GTDB taxonomy): Bacteria > Bacillota_I > Bacilli_A > RF39 > UBA660 > Aphodocola. The sequence goes on from CASEKZ010000076.1 coordinate 17,313, forward strand.
GGAAGACCAGATATCGCGATTATCTCTCCTGCGTGAGCTTCTTTTATTTCTATTCTTTTAAGTCCTAAAAATCCGAATAACTTTTGCACCCGAAACTGTTTTATAGAACCATCTAATCTTACGCAAGATACCATTTCGTTTTCTTTTATCGTTCCCCTTGCAATTCTTCCAATACCAATTCTTCCAACGTAATCATTATAATCAAGCAACGCCGGTTGAAATTGAAGTGATGATTTATCATCCATGTTTGGTTGTGGAATAAACTTAATAATCATATCCAAAATAGGATTCATCGTATGTTTTTGGGTAGATAAATCCTTATCTAAGCTCGAAGTACCATTAATTGCAGATGCATAAGCAACCGGAAATTCAAGCTGAGAATCATCCGCTCCAAGCTCAATAAATAACTCTAGCACCTCATCTAATACCTCATCTATTCTAGTTGATGGTTTATCAACTTTATTTATTACAACAATCGGTTTTAATCCAGCTTCCAAAGCCTTTTTTAAAACAAATCTGGTTTGGGGCATGGTTCCTTCATAAGCATCGACAACTAATAAAACACCATCTACCATGTGCATAATACGCTCAACTTCCCCACCGAAATCAGCGTGACCCGGAGTATCTAAAATATTTATCCTGTAACCTTTATAATTAATGGCCGTTGTTTTAGCAAGTATCGTTATTCCTCTTTCTTTTTCAATGGCATTTGAATCCATTGCCCGATCATCAATATGTTCTTTTTCTCTTAACGTATCTGATTGTTTTAACAATTCATCAACAAGCGTTGTTTTACCATGGTCAACATGGGCAATAATCGCAACGTTTCTTATTTCCATAACTTACACCTTCTTTTTCTGACCAGTTAATTATAGCACAAAAAAGCAAAAAATTACAAAAAAATTAAAAAGTAAGCAAATGCTTACTTTATATTATTGTTTTTCCTTCAGGAACAAAGAAAGCTACGTTGCTTTTTCCATTCGCATACTCTCTAAATTCGCCTGATAAAGAATTATTTTCACCCAAAAGACTAACCGCCTCATCAATTGAAATTATTTTACCTAAGCCCGCTTTAACTAGCTCATCAGCTTTTTCTTTAGTAGTCCTACCTATTACAACGTCACCAGCATAAACAAAGTCTAAATCCCTATATGCCCCAGACACCTCGTAATATGAAAAACCATAATCTTCAAATAAATCATTTAATTTATCCTTGGTATCTTCTTTTTGAACTTCATACTCAACGCACACGTTATATTTTTGACTTTCTTTATCCATGTGATTACTTACCAGTTTAGATGCCCCAAAGGCACATACGACAACCAAAACACCCGCCACAACTTTGGTAGCCACTGGTTTTAAATTAAATTTTTTAGTTTGCTTTCTTTTGCTACCTTGATTATGCTCAAGCCTATAATTAGCATTCATTTGTTTGTTCTTCTCATTAACCATCTTTGCAAATATTGATGCTTCACGAAAATCATTTACACGATGTAATAACGCTTCGTATTTATCTTCCATTTCTTTTAATATTTTACGTTCACCATCAGTAGGAGTATCACCAACTAACCTTTTATACTTATCTATTCTTTGACGAACAACCTCAGTACTACTATTTTCTGGCACACCTACTAACTGATAAATATTATATGATGTCATACATAATCACCTATCCTATTAAATAATATCAATTTTAATTATTATTGTCAAATAAAAGAAGTGCTATTACACTTCTTGTATCACGGTAATTATCATTGGTTTACACTCTGTTTCTTCATATAAATATTTACTTAATCTTTCTCTTATACCAACTTTAATTTTATTATATTCAACATAATTATCAGTCGTATTTTCCTTAATAACTTCTAAAGATATACGTTTCATCTCATCAATTAAATTACCACTTTCTTTTACGTATATAAACCCTCTTGTTAAAACTTCTGGTAGTGATAACACTTCCTTTGTTTTTTTATCTATGGTAGCACAAATTATTACGATGCCACTATTTGATAATAATTCTCTATCCTTTAATACTAACTCTCCTATATCCTGAGATGAATTTCCATCTATTAAAACGTCATCAACACTTACTTTTTCTTTAATATCTTTTAATTCACCATTAATAAAAGTTACAACATCACCATTTTGCTTTAACAAAATGTTTTCTTTTTTCATTCCTACGTGACTAGCACACTTAGCATTTGCAACCATATGACGATACTCACCAATAACAGGCATGTAATATTTAGGATTCATTAAATCAAGCATTAACATAATATCCTCACTTGATGCATGATGAAGTAAGTTGTCTTTTCTAGACATAGTAACAACAGATGCACCCGCCTTAGAAATATCATCAACTACCTTGATAGCCAATTTTTCATTATAATCATTTATTGGCTCCATGAAAAACACGGTATCCGTAGGTTTTATCTTAACGTATTTGTCATAACCATTTATTATTCTATTTAAATTCATAAATGGTTTTTCCCGTTCATTTGATATTAAGATTATTACATCTTTATCATTAATGTTACTAAGGTCACCAATTCTTTCACGATCAAACTTAACATAATTATTATCAAGAATATCATTTATGATTCCTTGAAGTTTATGCCCCATCACAACAACACGTCTAGTCGTTTTAGAAATTTCGTTAAATAATTCTTCTATTCTTGCAACATGTGCTGTAAAAACAGTAACAATAAGCCTATTTTCACTTGAATTAATGGTATCTTTAATAAGTTTATCAATTCTGTTTTTAGGTGATGTATACCCTATTTTATCAGCATACATAGACTCTCCCAACAAGCATAAAACACCTTGTTTACCAATATATGCAAGCTTTCCTATATCAGCCTTATAAGGTCCAAGCATAGTTGCATCAAATATATAATTACCAGTATAAAAAATGGTTCCATCCAAAGTATTTAATGCATATCCAACGTTATCAGGTACAGAATGTGTTAACCTAACTGGAAAAACACTATTTTTTCCAAAATCTATTTTTCTATAAGGATCAATCGTTACTAAATTAGTATACTTTACACCAGCTGAATCTAGTTCTTTTTTTAATATGTTAGCTGTGAACCTTGTCGCATAAACCCTTAAGTTAGGAACTTCAGAAACTATGTCACAAACCGCTCCCATGTTCTTTTCATGACCATGAGTTATAAATAAGCCCTTTATGTTTCTTATGTTTTGCTTTATATAATCAAAATTAGGAATAACATAATCAACACCCAAAAGCTTATCACTAGCATACTTTAATCCCGCATCAAAAATAAAAATATCAGAATCTACCTTAACCACATACATGTTTTTTCCTTCTTCATTAAGGCCACCTAATGCAAATATCTTAATCTTACTCACAATATCCCTCCTTTCTTTTTATTAAGCTATATAATTATAACATGTTTTTATATAAAATAAAAGAAGGATGATTCCTTCATTAATTTGTCTTTTGCTCAAACCCAAAGGTTAAGTTATAGTTTATCTTTGCTCCCTCAGCTGGAATTGCTGGCTGTTCCATGCTAAATTGTGATGAATCAAGCCAAAGATGTATAATTTCAATGTTGATAGAATTACCAGGTTCTATCACGATGTTTGCCTCTTCAAAAGCAGAGTCTCCGTATAATTCATCGTTATTTATCATCGAATGATAATAAGCTGCAAGCATTGTTGTTGTATCGATATATGCCTCATCTCCACCAGCAGTAGGTTTATCAACATTATTAACATCATAATTATTAGGCGATGTAACCGTTTTTAATACCGCTGGTATACTTCCGGTATTTGTTACTGTAACATAATAACCTACCGCATCATTTGGTTTTGAAAAGGTGCTCGTTGTTGTTACTGTGTTTCCAGAAACACTACATTCTGCAGTTGATCCCCCCTCTTCAGCCTTCTCACACAAGTACGTAAGTTCAAACTCTCCTTTTGCCGTTGCAGTTCCATTTATTGTTAATGTATCACTAAATAATGCATAGCCTACCGCTACCGCTAAGACAAATAAAACTACTCCTATTATTACTTTCTTTTTCTTGTTCATAAGTTACCTCCACTACTTTATTTTACATGTTTATAATATCATATACCCCCCCCCCGGTCAATATTTTTATCTATTGTGGAAAACAAAGCGTATAATTTTGTAAAAACAAAAAAAGAGCCTTTTTTTAAAACTCTTTTTAACAATTCATGACTTTTTTATTAATACTTATCTAAAAGTTTTGTTTAATAAGTTTTTATCATTAAACTCTGAAAGTTAGTGCTTATTTTATCAACCCTATATATTTAAATATATAATTTTCATTTTCTTCTTCAAGGATAATCTCGTATACTGGTATTTTTTCTTTATTTTTTATAAAAAATTCTTCTACATCTCCACTTATTTTTCCATCATTTGTTTTTGATAAATTATTATCTATGTCATCAGTTACGTTTTCAGGAAAATATATATTTAACTTTTTATTTTCATCTAAATCAATATAAAAGAAAGTTGAGAATATTATATGCATTTCGCCATTTAATACATATGCATCATATATATAATGAGTTTGGCCATCCATATAAAAGCCACCTTGTTCAGCATCTATTTGTATGTACCCATTAGGATTATCTAAATATGCATATAATTCAAACACACCTAAATTATCAACCATTTCGACAGGGGATAGTTTATCATTTTTCCCAAATAGTTTTTTATATTGTTTCTCTACATCAGTATACATATAAAAATTATTTTCATCACTACAATAAACGCCATCATATCCAAAAAAATCATTAATTAAATAATTATTTAATTCATCTTTTTGAATTTTTGAAAGATTATATTGTTTAATTACTTTTTCACATATATTGTTTTCATGGATTGGTTTTGTATTTTTAATCGATAGAAGAATCTTGTAATTTTCACTAAACTTATGAGCTGCAAGAGAATATACATCATCATTTATTGAATATTTTTTTAGAATATTTTCTGCTTCTTTACTACTTATTTTTATCTTATTATTACTTTCTTTTTCTGCTTTATTATTTCCAATTAAGTACCCTACGCCTAATCCTAACGCTATAATTATTAATACACCTATTAATTTTAATACTCCTCTTATTATTTTTGTTTTCTTACTTGGTCTTCCAACATCATTTTTTAACACTCCCATACTTTTTCCTCCTTATTTTTTTTATTTTACATGTTTATAATATCATATACCCCCCCCCGGTCAATATTTTTATCAATTGTGGAAAACAAGATGTAAAGTTAATTATTTATTTAAGTTCCCGGTTTTCAAACAAAGGGATTTTAAGTCTGGAAACTTTTAGGGAAATGTCAAGGACGAATGAAATGAGTTCATCAAAGATCCTTGACATTCTTTTTCTTTTTATAATTTTTTTAGTTTAAGTACATATTTGTACTTAAACTTATTTTCATTTATAATATCTTCTTGTATTTTGGCTTTTTATTTG
>CASEKZ010000077.1 GCA_949288625.1 uncultured bacterium
AAAATGGAAATAGTAAAATGTGAAAATTTATCAAAAAATTACGGAAATAAAAAAGCTCTTAAAAACGTTAACCTATCTTTAGAAAAAGGAAAGATAATTGGTCTTTTAGGACCTAACGGAAGCGGAAAAACAACGCTTATAAAATTAATTAATGATCTTTTAGTTCCAACTAGTGGTAAGGTTTTAATAAACGGAATGACCCCGGGTATAGAAACCAAGAAAATAATATCTTACTTACCTGAAAGAACTTATTTAAACTCTAACATGAAAGTAAGTGAGTTAATAGCTTTTTTTAAAGACTTTTATGATGATTTTGACGAGACAAAAGCAAAAAAATTACTAAGGCAGTTAAACATTAACGCAAATGATAAGTTAAAAACAATGTCAAAGGGAATGAAAGAAAAGGTACAGCTGGTTTTGGTAATGAGTAGAAAAGCCAAATTATACGTGTTAGACGAACCAATTGGTGGGGTCGATCCGGCAGCAAGAGACTACATTTTAAAGACCATCATGAATAATTTTAGTGATGATTCATCAATCATTATATCAACGCATCTTATTTCAGACGTTGAAAAGATACTAGATGATGTTATCTTTATTAAAGACGGAAAAGTTTTATTCGTTAAGGATGCTGATGATTTAAGGCGTGAGAAAAACGCATCAATAGATGAGATATTTAGGGAGGAATTTAAATGCTAAAGAAGTTATTAAAATATGATATTAAGTCAATGTCAAGAAGTTTGTTTCCGTTATATTTATTAACGATTGGGTTTGGACTTTTTAATCGTTTTACTGAATTTCTAGCGGATAAATTTTCGTTTTTCAAAATAATTGATGCAATGGTTTTAATTCTTTTTGTAATGTTATTATTCGGGTGCTTTATATATACTTTTATTATTAGTATTCAAAGGTTTTATAACAACTTAATTAAAGACGAAGGATATTTAATGCATACGTTACCGGTAAAGAAAACCACGATTATAAACTCTAAATTAATATCAAGCGTAATATTTATTTTAATTAGCATAATCGTTGTCATAATCGCATTATTAGTAAGATTATATACGGTTGATTCTTTAACACCAATAATAGATTCGGTTAAAAACTTTATTAATAATGCTGGATATAATGGAATGCTATTATTGTTATACGTATTATTAATGATGCTAGTTTCTTATATAGCCAATTTACTTATGTTTTATTTATCAATTTGTTTAGGACAAACACGTAACGAAAAAAAGGGAATATATTCAGTTGTCTTTGGTATAGTTGTATATACTATAAGTCAATTCATAACCTCATTATTGTTATTTTTTGCGATGTATCTAAATAAAGGATTTGTCGAAGAACTTAATAAAGCCGTTCCATCTTCTGATGCACTATATTATTTATTTGGTGTTACTACCATTATAATGCTAATATTACCAATAGTCTATTACGTTTTAAGCGTTAAGATTTTGGATAAAAAGCTTAATTTGGAATAATTAAAACAAGGAAAAAATACTTCCTTGTTTTTGTATAGAAATGTTTGTTAAATAGTTAGATGCAAATTTATATTTTATATTTAAAGTAAAAAATATATTTTATAGAATTTTTATAAAAAAACCTAAAACTGATGTCATTACAATGAAGAATAATTAAGAAAATAAATATATATATAACTATAACATTAACACTTTATTTTTTAATAAGGTGTTTTAATTTGGTTAGATAATTTATTTTTCTTTATTGATAACGTATTGTCTATGAAATTTTCTTATGGTAAAATTAATAATAGGAAGGTGGTTTATATGAAAAAAAATAAACTTGAAGAAAAAAAGAAAAATATCTTAAGAATTGTTTTGATTGTTGTTTTAGTTATTGTAGCGTTATTAATAAGTTTCTTTATTTACGTTAAAACTTCTTTTATAAGTAAGGATGAGGCAAAAGAAATTATTATAGAAAAAATGAATGCAAGCGAAAGTGACGTTTATTTTGAAAGTATTGATTTTGAATTAGATAAAAAAGAATATGATGTAGAAGTTTATTATAATAATAATGATTATGAATTTAAGGTGGATGCAAAAGAAGTCAAGGTGTTCTATACCGATTATTATGTTTCAAGTGGTAGTGTAAATAATAATGCTGGTAATAATACTAATAATAACGTTCAAACAACCCAAGAAAACAACATAACTTTAGATGAGGCCATTAAGATTGCTTTGGATAATGCTAATGCTAGCGAAAATGACGTTAACTTTGTTAAAAAGCAAGAGGATTATGATGATAATGAATTAGTTTATGATATTGAATTTCATTATGAGGGATATGAGTACGAATATGAAATAAGAGCGAAAGATGGCGTTATAATAAGTCAAGACAAAGATCAATTAAGAAGAAATGGTGCTAATTAAAGCACTTTTTTAAATTGTTGTGATATAATGTTTAAGTAACGTACTTTTAAGGTGGTAAATATGGATCAAGAAAAGTTTGGAAAAATAATAAAAGAAATAAGACGAAAAAATAATCTTACTCAAAAAGATTTAGCTGATAAATTAAACGTAACTTACCAGGCAGTATCAAAGTGGGAAAATGGTAAAAACATGCCTGATAAGTCGGTTCTAAAACAAATAAGTAATGAGTTTAACGTAAGCTTAGATAGTTTATTTGAAGGAGAATATAAAGAAAATAATTTTAAAAATAAGAATAAAAAAATAATATTTGCATTAATATTTGTATTACTATTACTCACTATTTTTATAATATTATTTTTAAAATTTCATAATGATGATTTTATGTACAAGAATTTATCTTCTAGTTGTGATGATTTTAATATAACCGGAAATATTGCTTACAATAAAAATAAATCAGCTATATTTATTAATAACATAGAGTATTGTGGGACTTTAGATGAAAGTAAAACTTATAAAAACTTAGAATGTGCTTTATACGAAGCTAATAATAATATTGAGAAGAAAATAAGTTCGTATAAGGATAAAGAAAAAACTTTAGAAGCTTTTTTAAATGAAGTGACGTTTAGTTTAGAAAACGAAAACAACATCTGTAAGAATTATAATGAGGATAGTTTATATTTACTTATTAGTCTAGAAGATAATGAAGGAAGAATAACAACATATAAAGTTCCATTATCAGTAAATAATTGTAATAGTTAGCTCAACTTAAAGTTGAGTCTTTTTCAACTATTTTTTTATTGCATAAATAATTATTTTTATGTAATATTAGTTATGAAAGAAGGGATTAATATGGAAAAGAAACAAAAAAATGTTATTTTATTTTTACTAGCGCTTATTATAGTTATAATTCTAATTTCTGGTGTGGTTTTCATATTTAACTATAATAATGATAACAAAAGCTTACCTAAACCAGAAGTATCAAGCGGGGTTAGAGGAGAATTTGGAATTGATAAAAACATAAATGAAAAGACGATTGATAATTATTTAGGAAGAGAAGATAGTGTTTACCGTGACATGAGAATGCTAAAAGATCCAGGTAATTATGAGGCAATTGGTGGAGATTCTTATCTTTCTGGTTTTGTTAAAGGTTTTGAGGTTGTGCCTTATCCGTACATTGTTAATGTTACTGGTTTACCAAGCGAGGTTGGAGAAACTTACGTAGGAGATACTTTATTTACTAAGAATGAAGATGGAACATACACTGAAAATTACGAAGAGTCCATGGAAGTTCTTGAGTATTTATTTCCTAAAGACAAATACATATTCTTAATGTGTGGTGGCGGCGGATACGCTGGCATGATGAAAGATATGTTAATAGATTTAGGATGGGATGAAAATAAAATTTATAATGTCGGTGGCTATTGGTATTACGATGGTGATAATAATGTTAGTGTTAAGAAAACTACGAATAATGAGACTTATTATGAATTTTGGAAAGTTGCGTATCATGATATAAATTTTGATATGCTTCATAAGAAAAATGACTAAGAAAATAATTAAAATAATAATATTAATAATTTTATTAATAGCATTCGTAGTACTAGTAGTTAATTTAATTAATAAAGATAAGAAGTTTTACTTAGAAGATAAATATTATGAAGAAGCTAAAATAAACGAAATAAGTAAAAACAAATTAGAAAGTTTAATTAATGATAAAGAATCTTTTGTGATATTTGTTTATCAGCCCATGTGTATAACATCATCTGGTTTTAATGAATTGTTAGATGAATTTACGAATAAGTATAATTTAACTATTTACATGATTTCTTTTTCTAGTATTAAAGATACTAATTTAGAAAAATACGTAAAATATTATCCATCCTTTGTTATTTTTGAAAATGGTAAAGTAAAGGATTACTTAAAGGCGGATTCAGATGATGATACAGCGTGTTATGAAAATCTACCTGATTTTGAAGATTGGTTTTTTAGCTACGTATTATTAAAATATGTTGATAATAATGATGTAACAACCACTACGACTAATAATGTAATTTCATACACGAAAGATGACGTAAAAATAGATAATATAAAAAAAGAAGAAGGCAAGGTAAACGTATATTTCTTTTATGGAAGAGAATGCCCTCATTGTGAGGATGAATTTTCGTTTTTTGATGAAATAGAAGATGAGTACGGAAAATATTATAATTTATATACTTTTGAGGTATGGCATGATTCTTATAATAGTAACATGCTCAAGATATTTTCTAATGCTATGGGAAGTATTGTAAGTTCTGTTCCTTATACTATAATAGGAGACAGTGTCATAAGAGGGTTTGGCAATACTTCAAAAGATAAAATTATAAACGCTATAAAAGAAAATCAAGATAACGATTATGATGTTTATTTTGATGTTATTTTAAAAAACATTGGCTATTAATTTTAGTCAGTGTTTTTAAATTATTATTTAAACTTAACTAATTTAATGATAAAATATATAAGTATTAATTAGAAAACATTTACAAATACATTTGTTCGTGCTAAAATTGTTTTGTTAAAGAAGGTGAGTATATGTATTCTTATATTAAAGGTATTATAACAGAAATTAACTCTTCTTATGTTGTTGTTGAAAATAATGATATAGGTTATATGATATATGTTTCTAATCCATATTCTTTTAAACTAAATGATACTTATGTAATTTATTTATATCAACAAATTAGAGAAGATGAAAACACTTTATATGGTTTTAAAACTAAGGATGAAAAAGAGTTGTTTTTAAAATTAATAAGTGTTAAAGGTTTGGGGTGCAAAATGGCACTTCCAATGTTAACCGGTGATGTTTCATACCTATTAAGTGCGATTGATGATGGTAACGTTAATTACTTAAAAAAGTTTCCTAAGATTGGTGATAAGGTGGCAAGACAAATTATTCTTGACTTAAAAGGTAAACTTACTACCGATGATGATCATGGTAAAGCTGACTTTACGGAACTTTGTGAGACCTTAAAATCACTTGGTTATAAGCAAGCGGATATTAAGAAGGTTTTATCAAAAATTGACGCAAGTAAATCATTAGAAGTACAAGTTAAAGAGGCATTAAAATTATTACTAAAGTAAAGGGGTGATTATATGAACGAAAGAATAATTACGCAAGAAAAGCTTTTAGAAGATGGTTTTGAATCAACGATTAGACCACAAATGCTTGATGAATATGTTGGTCAAAAAGATATTAAGGAAAATATAAGAATTTTTATAGAGGCAGCGAAAATGCGTGGTCAAAGTCTTGATCATGTATTGCTTTATGGTCCACCTGGACTTGGTAAAACAACTTTATCTTATATAATAGCAAATGAAATGGGTGCGAACATCAAGACCGCTGCGGGTCCTTCAATCGAGAAAACAGGCGATTTAGCTGCCATTTTATCTTCTTTAGAAGAAGGAGACGTGTTATTTATTGACGAAATTCATCGTATTCCAAGATTTGTTGAAGAAATACTTTATTCTGCAATGGAAGATTTTACGCTTGATATTATAGTTGGTGGTGAAGGAGCTAATCGTAATATAAGAATAGATTTACCACGTTTTACTTTAATTGGAGCAACAACGCGGGCTGGTGATTTATCAGCGCCATTAAGAGATCGTTTTGGAATTGTATCTAAGCTTAATTATTATACCGAAGATGAAATAACTCAAATTATTAAAAGAACGGCAAGGGTGCTTGATTTAAATATAGATGATGATGCTGCTAAGGAGCTTGCAAACAGATGTAGAAGAACCCCAAGAATTGCTAATAGGCTTTTAAAAAGAGTAAGTGACTTTGCCCTTGTAAAATCAGATGGAAAAATAGATTTAGAAATAACAAAGTACGCACTTGATTCTTTAAAAGTTGATAAGCTTGGTTTAGATGAAACTGATTATGAGCTTTTAAAAACAATAATATATAAATTTAATGGCGGTCCTGTTGGAATAGAAGCAGTAGCGGCATCAATTGGTGAAGAAGTATCAACGATTGAAGACGTATCAGAACCTTATCTTTTACAAATTGGATATTTAAAAAGAACGCCAAGGGGACGTATTGTAACTAAAAAGGCTTACAATCACCTTAACATAGATAAGGAGAATATCAATGAGTAACGTAATAGATTTTAATCAGGTTTTAATACTGAAAAAACAAAACCAATTTTTTTGTAATGAGATGGTAAAGAAAATTGATTTAGAAATTAAAAAATGGAGTTTGTTTCAGGGCGATAGAATTAAAAAATGTTTTAATGAAAAAAATTTATCTTTTTTGTTTGATAATTATAATTTTATAAACAGACGTTTTTTAAGCGGAGTAGTTAGTAAAAACAAGGTAAATCTTTTTTTTAAGAAGTTAAATAATCAATTTGAAGGTAAAGAAGATGATTATGAAAAGTTAGTTATAACATTATATTTTTATTATATATATAGTGTATATGCTGAAGATTTATTTTTATTATCAGATGAAAAAATAAAACTTTTTATTAATGTTTATAGTGCATTTGAAGATGAACACAAAATGGAAGATATTGATAAAATATGTAGTTTTTTATTTGATGATGATATTTATCAAGAACTTATAAATATTAGTGGTGGATACGAAAACATTAAGTATGTATGTGAAGATATTGTTGAAGAATATTTAGAATATGGTGTAAAAAATAATATACCAGTATCTTTTTTTGCAAAGAACATGATTGATTACTATAAAGATATGGAAAAAGAAAAAGATAGTTGGAAAGACATGGAAGAACCTTTTAAAATTAAAAAATTAACGATTGAAGAAGTGTGTTCTAAAATTAAACCTCAGGTGGATGGTATTATTTCACTTATGATGAGTAATGGTGATGAAAATAAAAATAAGGTTTTATCCGGAGAATGTTTTTATTTAAAAAGCAACATGGATATGTTGATGTTTAGACTTAAAAACATTAATAAAGAAGATATAAACGATTGTTTAATAAATATTAAAAAGACCTGGGAATCAAATGATTCTTTAATTAATAAATTAATCAATATTTTTGAGTATGTAAATAATTTTAGCTATTCTTCGGTAAAAAAATAGCTAAAGGTTGCTTAAAGGATGTGATATCATGAAGACCGATGATTTTGATTATGTTTTACCAAAGGAATTAATTGCACAGACTCCATTAAAAAAAAGAGATGCTTCAAAAATGATGGTTTTAGATAAAAAAACAGGAAAGTATGAAGATAAACGTTTTACTGATTTAATTAATTATTTAAAACCTGGCGATACTTTGGTTTTAAACGATACAAAAGTAATTCCAGCAAGATTAATTGGTCATAAAGAAGATACCGGAGCGGTAATCGAAGTTCTAATGTTAAAAGACTTAGGAAATGATGAGTGGGAATGTTTAACTAAGCCGGCTAAAAGAATAAAAGAAGGAACCATAGTTAGTTTTTCCGAGGAATTATCCTGTGTTTGCACAAAAGTATTAGAAGATGGCATAAGACATTATAAATTTATATATGAAGGTATTTTTCTTGAAATATTAGACGGGTTAGGAGACATGCCACTTCCACCATACATAACCGAAAAACTAAAAGAAAAGAATCGTTATCAAACTGTTTATGCTAAAAACTTAGGTAGTGCTGCGGCACCAACGGCAGGGCTTCATTTTACTAAAGAGTATTTAAACAATATAAAAGAAAAAGGCGTAAATATTGCTTACGTAACACTTCATGTTGGGCTTGGTACTTTTAGACCGGTGGTTGTAGAAGACGTAACAAAGCATGATATGCACTCGGAATATTATATTTTGTCTAATGAGGTTGCTAGAATTTTGAATGAAACAAGACAAAATGGTAAACGAATAATTGCAATTGGAACAACTACAACTAGAGTATTAGAAACCGTTGCAAAAGAAGATGGTACTTTTAGTGAATCTTCTGGTAATACAAAAATCTTTATTTATCCAGGATATAAATTTAAGGGTATTGATTGTTTGCTAACTAATTTTCATTTACCAAAGTCAACTTTAATTATGCTTGTTAGTGCTTTGGCAGGAAAAGATAACGTACTTAAGGCATATAGTCATGCGGTTAAAGAAAAGTACCGATTCTTTTCGTTTGGGGATTGTATGTTTATAAAATAAAATTTTATTATGTAAGAGGTTAAAAATGAAAATTAAATATGAATTATTAAAGAATAATAAAAATGATGAAAACGTTAGATTAGGGAGATTAATAACTAATCACGGAACTTTCGAAACCCCTATGTTTATGCCAGTTGGAACACTAGCAAACGTAAAAACCCTAATGCCAGAAGAACTAAAGGCTTGTGGGTCTGCCGTGGTATTATCAAATACTTATCATTTATGGTTAAGACCTGGAGAAGACGTTATAAGTAAGGCTGGAGGTTTAAATAAATTCATGAATTATGATGGCCCAACTCTTACTGATTCTGGTGGATTTCAAGTTTTTTCCCTTACGAAAAACAAGAAAAAAGATATTACCGAAGATGGTGTACATTTTAAAAGTCATATAGATGGACGTAATTTATTTTTAACACCAGAAAAGTCAATTGAAATACAAAATAAGTTAGATTCTGATATTGCAATGAGTTTTGATGAGTGTGCACCTTATCCTGCCTCAAGATCTTACATAGAAAACTCTATGAGAAGAACATTGCGGTGGGCAAAAAGAGGAAAGGATGTTTTTAACAATAAAAATCAATCTTTATTTGGAATTGTTCAAGGCGGAGAGTTTGAAGACTTAAGAAAAGAAAGTGCTTTACAAACCGTTAAGATTGGTTTTGATGGATATTCAATCGGTGGTACAAGCGTTGGGGAGCCAAAGGACGTTATGTATAACATGATAAGTTATGCAACAAAATATTTACCTAAGGATAAACCTAGATATTTAATGGGGGTTGGGGATCCAATAGATATATTAGAAGGTGTATCAAGGGGTATTGATATGTTTGATTGTGTTTTACCAACAAGGTTAGCTCGGCATGGTAATTGTTTTACATCGCATGGTAAAATAAACATTAAAAACGCTAAATATAAAGAAGATTTTACTTCTATCGATGATGAATGTGATTGTTATACATGCAAGAATTTTTCAAAGGCATATATAAGACATCTTGCTGTATCAGGTGAGGTTAACGCAGGAAGACTTCTTTCAATCCATAACATACGTTTTTTAATAAGTTTAACTGAAAAAATTAGAAAATCAATTAAAGATGATACTTTTGAAGAATTTAAAAATATGTTTATTAATAAATATAAAAACGATGGTAATTAAGTTATATCATCGTTTTCTTCTTTTGTGTTTTTGCCAATAATTCCTCCAAGTAAGCTAAATGCCAATAAAATTACATAGTATATAACGCTAATAAAACTAAAATTAGCATTAAAAGCAGTAAGAGATAATAATAGCATGATAATAAGCCAAAAAGTAAAATATATAAGACCACTTATTATACCTCTTTGTTTCATGTTTTTTGCAAAAAATAAAGAGCCTACAAAAATTGCTGCTATACTTATCAAACATAATAAAACGTTATTTATTTTGGTACTTGTTATGTTAAAGTAATAAAATAAGTTAGTGAAAAATGACCCCACAATAATAATTACCATTGTGTAAATAATAGGAAGTATGTATTTTTTTATTTTCATCACCTCTAATTAAATATATTAGTTGAATATAAAATTATGATTAATATCATAATACTAATGGTGATAATATTGACTTACGCTATAATTATTATAAAAACTTTTTTTATATATCTGTTAGTTGCTTTTATTTTTAGAATGATGGGTAAAAGAGAAGTTGGGCAATTAGGTACGTTTGATTTGGTTGTGTTTATTTTAATCGCGGAATTAGTTGCAATGTCGATAGAACATGAATCAAATTTCTTATTTAATTTGATACCTGTTATTGTACTTGTTATTTTACAAATTTTAATTTCAAAACTTTCTTTAAAATACATTAAATTTAGAAGGTTTATCGACGGAAAACCCGTTATCATTATAAAAAAAGGTATAATTGATTTTAAAAACATGGTAGAGCAGCGTTACACGTTAGATGATTTACTTTTACAACTAAGAGAAAAAGACATAAGAAGCATTGATGAGGTTGACTATGCTATTTTAGAAATTAATGGTAAGTTATCGGTTTTTAAAAAAGATGATAAAAAGGATAAAAAAACTTATCCGTTACCTATAATTTTAGATGGTAGGGTACAGTTTGATAACTTGTATGAAATTGGAAAAAGTAAAAGTTGGTTATTAAATACACTAATTGATAAAGAAATAAAGGTAGAAGATGTGTTTTATGCTTTTTCTAAAAACAATGATTTATTTATTATAAAAAATGATGAGTTAAAAAAGTAAAGATGCTAAGGAGCATTTTTATTTTACGTTCTTGTTAATTATTACTATGTGTGTTATAATTTACTAAGAAATGAAGGGGATAATTATGGATCAAAAAGATAAAGATATAAAGCGTGCCATAGATGATATTTTTGGGGATGACGTAATTGAAATTGATTCCGAGAATAATACTTTAAAATCGGATGAAAAACAAAGTGAACTGAGTCATACCGCTTTAAATATTCCAGTGGTAAATGATGATGTTTCGATTCCTGAAATGGATAATGCGTTTAAAACAAATGATATAAACGAAAACAAGGAAATAAAAAATGAGACTAATTTATCAGAAACTACTAGCAAAAGTAAAAAAAATAAACGTATAATTATTTATTTGATACTGGGCATTATAATTGCATTTGTACTTGTTTTTGTGATTATTAATTACGTAATTGGAAAAGAAAAGACAATTATATGTTCATATTTTGCTGAAGATGCTGGTTATAAAGTAACTGATGAGTATAAGATAACACATAAAAAAAACAAGATTATATACGTAGAGCAAGAGTATGATTATACTGCTAAAACACAAGAATATAAAGAACAAGTTGGGTACGTAAAGGAAGAAAAACTACCCGTAATAATAAATTCTAACGGAATGGATGGATTTACTTATACATACGAAA
Source organism: uncultured bacterium (assembly GCA_949288625.1). GTDB lineage: Bacteria > Bacillota_I > Bacilli_A > RF39 > UBA660 > Aphodocola. Next base: position 11,434 of record CASEKZ010000077.1, read on the forward strand.
CTAACGATAGTTTCTTTAAGGTTATGGGGTACCTTGATTTTGCGTTATTTGATTATGATAAAATAAATAAGATAGATCAAAAAGTAACACCAATTAGTTATTTTAAAATTAGTTCTGATATGACGTTTAATGATTTAAAAGATTCACTTGAAAATCAAAGATACGTATGTAGTGATAATTAAATATATTTAATCTTTAAAAAATATGATATAATTACATAACAAAGGGAGTGTTTTAATTGAGAGAATTAACTGAACAAGAATTGGTAAGAAGACAAAAACTAACCGAAATAAGTAAAGTGTGTAATCCTTATCCTGATAGTTTTAAAAGAACTAATACTTTAAAGGAAGCAAAAAAATTAAAGGATGGAGAAAAAAGCGTAAGAATAGCTGGTAGAATTGTTTTTGCACGTAAAATGGGTAAACTTAGTTTTGCTAAAATACGTGACTTAGAAAGTGATATGCAACTTGAATTTAAAATTGATTTATTAGGTGAAGAAAAGTATGCTTTCTTTAAAAAACAAATAGACACTGGTGATTTTGTTGGTGCAGAAGGAGAAATCTTTACAACGCAAACTGGCGAAAAAACATTAAGAGTTCATTCGTTTACTTTTTTAGGAAAAGCTTTAAGGCCTCTTCCTGAAAAGTTTCATGGACTTGTTGATACGGAGCTAAAATATAGACAAAGATACGTTGATTTAATCACTAATGAAGAATCAAGAAAAGTATTTTTAGGTAGGAGCAAGTTATATGCTTTTATTCACAAATACCTTTCTGATAATGGCTTTTTAGAAGTTGAAACACCAATTTTACAAACGGCTGTTTGTGGTGCTGCTGCTAAACCATTTTATACACACCATAATGCTTTGAACATTGATTGTAATTTAAGAATTGCACCAGAAACCTACTTAAAACAATGTATAGCAGCAGGTTATGATAGGGTGTATGAAGTTGCAAAGTGTTTTAGAAACGAAGGAATGGATACTCAGCATTTGCAGGAGTTTACGCAAGTTGAATGGTACGCTTCTTACTGGAATTATGAAGATAACATAAAATTTTACCAAGGTTTTATTAAGGCTTTATTAATGGAATTACTTGGAACTACAACGGTAGAATATCAAGGCGTTAGCTTGGATTTTGGCAAAGAAAACTGGAATCGTATAAATTACATCGAGGAAATGAAGAAAATCTTAGGATTTGATTTTTTAGAAGTTGAAGAGCCAAAAGACTTAAAGGATAAAATAGTAAGTAAGAAACTATTTACTTATGAAGAGCTTGAAGATTATAAATCAGTAAGCCAAATAATTGACTTTGTGTACAAAAAGAAAATAAGGGAAAACGTAGTTCAACCAACAATTATGTATAATTATCCAGCAATGCTTATTCCACTTGCTAGAAGAAACGATGATGATAGTAGAGTAATCGATGTTTTTCAAGTTGTTGCATGTGGAACCGAGCTTTGTAAAGCATACTCAGAACTTGTTAACCCAATAACGCAAAGAAAAACCTTTGAAGACCAACTAAAGGCAAAAGCACAAGGCGATGATGAAACGATGGATTTAGACGAAGGATTTATGCTTGCAATGGAACAAGGTATGCCACCGATATCTGGTTTAGGTTTTGGTATTGATAGATTAATGATGTTAATTTATAATCAACCTTCAATAAGGGACGTTGTGTTGTTTCCTCTTATGAAACCAGAAAATGAAAATAAAAACGAAAAGAAAGATTAAAGTTACTATGAAAGTTTTTTGATAGTAACAACTATTCTTTCTTTTTTAATGTTAAAATAAATTATAAAAAAACGTAAATAATATATATAGTTGTAAAATTTTAATAAAAAGTTTTAAAAGACAAAAAAATCTGTTTTTAATTAAAAAATATTATGTTATTATTATATTGGAGTGATGTAAGATGAATGATAAAGAAGAAAATAAAACTTACGATGATCAAAAAGAAAATAAAACTTTAAGTGAAAATGAAAGTATAAACGAAGAAGATAAAAAAACAATTAATCCTTCTGATGATGTTACTAGGGAAATTAATTTAGATGAGTTATATGATGGAGCGGTTAATAACACGGTTGTAATTGATCCAGTAACTAATGATGAAATTTTGTTACCATCAAAAAAACCTAATTATACGATAATTGGGGTTATCCTTGCGATTGCTATTTTACTTATTTTATACTACGTTAATAATAAAACCGGGTTTGGCGCAACAACTAAAGACGTTGAACCAAAAACAACTACGACAACCACTACTGTTGCTAATATAAATGAAAATAAAACTGGTGTTTTAACTTGTACTTATAATTCTAAAAGTGATGCTGAAACGCAAACGGTAACTTTTGTTGCTAATTATGAAGATAATGTTTTAACAACTAGTAATTTTAATTACGTTGTTGTTTCAAACTTAGATGGTACTTCTGCGGTAATCGAAGATCTAAAAAATCAGTACGAGAATTTATATATAAATAACGCATCCGTTATTGGAAATAACATGTCGTATGAGAAAGATGATAAAGGCTTTACCTTTAACGTTGAAACGGATTATAATATCGCTGAATTTGATAAAATATTAGTTACACAAGGACAAGCTATTTTATATGTTAAACCAAATGGTACGGATACTTATGAAACGTTGCAATCAGCTTATTCTGAAAAAGGTTTTAGTTGTACTTTATCATCTAATTAGTAGGTAATAATATGAAAAAAACGAAAGTAAAAATAGATGTTAATAAAAATAATTTAAAACAACTTATAGTAGGAGTAATAATTCTTGATTGTTTTTCAATTTTTAATCTTATTTTACAAATATATTTAAATGACATATCCTACTTCTCATACATATTACTTTTTATATGTAATTTAGTTGTTTTTATAACTTATAAACTTAATAGAAAAAAAACATAAATTAACTTGTGATATTAACATTTTAGTTTATGTTTTTTCATTTATTGTTTTTAAAGTAATTATTAGTATTAATGAACTTGTAGTTATTATACCGGTTATTATTGAAAAAACAAGACTATTCATTCCAAAACCAAGTGTTGCGCTTATAAAAAGTACTGAATATTTTAATATTGTAGATATTAAAGAAACGTAAAATAATTTGCTTGTTTTTCCCATAGCTTGAATTCCAACTGATAACGCCGGCTGAATGTATAAAAGTAAAAAGAATGGTCCTATTAAATAAATGTAGTTAATTCCAAAATCAACACCATATATAAAATCTAATATTTTATTTGGAAATAACATAATTAAACCTAAACATAACATTCCTACCATTATTGTTAAAATGATTAATTTAAGTAACTTACTATTAAATTCTTGATATTTTTTATTTGCGTATGCTTTGGTAATATTAGGAAGTAGGGCTGATGCAATTCCTGTAGAAAAAAAAGACGGCATTGAAAGAAGTGGTATAATATATGAACTTATTATTCCGTATTCAATGGTTATATAGTTAGGTGCATATCCACTTTTTACTAATACGTAAGTTAGTAAAATAGGTTCTAAGAAAAAACCTATCGATGAAATAAGTCTTATTAAAGTAGTGGGTAAAGATATTTTTGTAATGTCTTTTATAATGGTTTTATCTGCTTTTACTTTTTCTTTTTTTAAATATTTTTTTATTGAAACCTTCATGATTATAATGCTAAATGATTCAGTTATTATATTAAATAGTATTATTGCTATTACGGCCGCAATGTTTGATTTTGCAAGTGCAAGTGGAAACACAATTATAATAAGAATTATCTTTATTATTTCTTCCGTTATGTTAGTTATGGCACCTGGTAACATGTTTTCTTTTCCGTGTAAAAATCCTCTTTGAATACTAGATATGGTTATTAATGGTAATATAAAAATAATTGCTATAATTGGTTTAAATAGTAGTTGATTATGAAGTAAATTAGCAATTGTCTTTGCAAATATTAATATTAATATCATAGCGATAATATTTATACCAAAACCTAGTGTATATGCCGAAATTAATAGTTTTTTATTATCATATTTATTTTCAGCGGCAAGTTTACTTATCGCTATTGGAAATGAAAATTGACAAATAGATATGATTAACATAAACGTAGGAGTTATAAGTGAGTAAAGGCTAACAACATTAACTCCAGCTTGTCTTGTATAAATAATTTTACCTAGCATTCCAATTACTTTAGCGATTGCTCCAGATACTAATAAAATAAAAATATTTTTTATAAGTATGTTATTTTTAAATTTTATCATGCTAAATTATATGAATATATAAATTTTCTTTTTACAAAAATTTACATCTTGTTTTCCACAATCGTAAAAAATATTGACCGGGGGGGGGTATATGATATTATAAACATGTAAAAAATAGTAGTGGAGGTAACATATGAACAAGAAAAAAGGAATAATAATAGGAGTATTAGCAGTTATATTAGTTGCAGCGGTAGGTTATGCGATATTTTCAGATACACTAACAATAAATGGAACGGCAACGGCGAAAGGAGAGTTTGAACTTACATACTTATGTGAGAAGTCAACAGATGCAGAATGTAATGTTTCTGGGAATACAGTAACTACAACAAGTACTTTATCAAAGCCAAATGATGGGACAGGTTATAGTGTTACAATAACAAATACCGGAAGTATACCAGCGGTATTAAAAACGGTTACATCGCCTAATAATTATGGTGTTGATGATGCTGGTGACATTACTGTTGGTGGAGATGTGGCATATATCGATACAACAACTATGCTAGGCGCACAATATGTAGTAGATTCAGATTCTAGTGGACAAATCCTTGGAGACTCAGCTGTCCAAGCAGCAAACATTGTGATAGAACCTGGTGATTCTATTGATATAGTAATTAATCATATTTGGTTTGATTCATCAGGACTTGACATGGAACAGCCTGCAATTCCAGCTGAGGGAGCAACAATAAACTATAACTTAACCTTTGGATTTGAGCAAAAGACAAATTAAGAGCTTTAAAAAAAGGCTCTTTTTAAATTATTATCTTTTAATTTTAGAAATTTAAACGTAATGAGTTATAGTATAACGTAAGAATCATATATTTTTTTATTAAATTAAAGAAAATTTTGTAATACTTCTTTTTTAGCTAATTTATTTTACCTTTGATTTTACATATTAGTTGTTATATAATATTAATGTTAGAAATAATATAATTATTTAAATATAAACGTAAGGATGGTAAATATGAAAAAAAGTTTTATAAAAAGGTTATTAATTTTTTTAATGGTTATAATAATTTTTAGTTTGTTATATATACCTTTATTTAAAGATACAAAGTTTGGTCTTGACCTAAGGGGTGGTTTTGAAGTCTTGTATCAAGTCGAAAGAAGCGACGGAAAAGACATATCAAAAAGTGACTTGAATAGTACGTATGACGTTTTAAAACGAAATGTTGACTCTTTAGGGGTTACCGAGCCTGAAATAACGATTGAAGGAAATGATCGCATAAGGGTTAAATTAGCTGGTGTAACTGATATTGAAGGAGCTAGAAAGGCTTTATCAAACGTTGCTAACGTATCATTTAGGGACGTTGATGATAAACTATTAATGGATGCAAGCGTAATTAGTGGAGCAAAGTTATCATATGATGAAAGTGGAAAACCAGCTATTTCACTACTAGTGGCTGATAAAGAAAAGTTTTTGGATGTTACAACCGAAATTAGTCAAAGAACTAATGGTGAGAACTTAATGGTTATTTGGTATAATTTTACGCCTGGTGTTAATTCATTTTCTAAAGATCAAGAAACTTGTGGTAATGAGGGTAGTTTATGTTTATCTGCAGCAACGGTATCTCAAGGATTTTCAAGTGATGTTATAATAACTGGTAATTTTGAAAAAAATCAGGCAGAGCAACTTGCAACCAGTATTAATGCAGGTTCTATTTCTACTAAATTAACAGAGATATCTTCGCAAAACGTGGACGCTTCATATGGCGAGGGAGTCCTTACCCAAACTTTTGTATCTGGCTTATTTGGAATGATTTTAGTAATTATTTTTATGAGCATATTATATAAGTTTTCTGGCTTAATTTCAGGACTTAATTTATTCTTTTACATGCTTTTAGTTATGGGGGTTTTTTGGTTAATCGGTGGTGTTTTAACGCTTCCAAGTATTGCGGCATTAATTTTAGGTATCGGAATGGCGGTTGACTCTTGTGTTATTACTAATGAACGTATAAAAGAAGAACTAAGATCTGGTAAAAACTTAGCTATTTCTTATGAAAATGGTAATAAAGAGTCATGGAGTAGTATTTTTGATGCTAACATTACAACGTTAATAGTTGCAATCGTATTGTTTATATTTGGAGAAAGTTCGGTAAAAGGATTTGCTACCATGTTAATCATTACGATTTTTGCCACGATGTTTGTGATGGTGTTTATCAACCGAATCATTTTAAAAAAGTTTGTTTCTACTAAATATTTTGATGATAAACCAAATACTTTTGTAAAATTTAAAAACAAAAATAACAAGATATTAAAGATTAACGCAACTAGTTTAATTAAAAAATGTTTTATAATAACCGGTATTTATTTGGTTATTGGGTTAGTGTTTTTAGTGGTAAATGGTTTTAATCTAGGCATTGATTTTAGAGCGGGAACTGATGTTACTATAAAGGCTGATGATATTTCTGAAAATAAAGTAAAGAAAGATTTTAAAGAATTGGGATATGAAACAGTTATTGTTGAAAAACAAGAAAACGATGAAACTTACGTGGTATTAAACTCGGAACTTGATGAGGATGGAATAAATAAAGTAGGAAATTACTTTGAGGATAAGTATAATGCAACAACCGAAATAAACGTAGTTACTAACTTAGTAAAGCAAGATCTTATAAAAAACGCAATATATTCAGTTTTAATCGCAATGGTTGGTATTATAATTTATATTTCATTTAGGTTTAAGTTTAGTTACGCAATATCTTCAATAATCGCTCTTATTCATGATGTTTTGTTTGTAATGATATTATTTTCTTTGTTTAAAATAGAAGTAAACGTGATTTTTATCGCGGCAATTTTAACGATTGTTGGATATTCAATTAATAACACGATCGTTGTGTTTGATAGAATAAGAGAAAACAAAAGAAAAATAAAAGGAAAATTAACAAAGGAAAATTTAAAAAACATTGTTAACGATAGTATTTCTGGAACTTTTACAAGATCTATTTATACTACTTTGACTACTTTAATACCAGTAATATGTTTAATTTGTTTTGGTGCTAAAGGAATATATACATTTAACATTGCAATGCTTTTTGGTCTATGTGCTGGTGCTTATTCATCTATTTTACTAGCAGGACAAATATGGTATTTAATTGAATCAAGGAAACTTAACAAAAAGTAATTAAGGAGTGATAAACTAATGAAGCAAGAGGAAGAAGCTTATACGCTTGATGAATTATTAAAGAAGGCTAAGACTTACATAAAAAGTGAAGATGATATAAACCTTATAAAAAAGGCGTATGACTTTGCGGCTAAGGCGCATGCTGGTCAAATAAGGCTAACGGGTGATGATTATATTCTTCATCCGTTAAACGTTGCGATGATATTAACTGGGATTTATGCTGATAGTCAAACTCTTGCAACGGCTCTTTTGCATGATGTAATTAATTTTACTAACGTAACGATTGAAGATATTGAAAAAGAATTTGGTAAGGATATTAAGGATTTAGTAGATGGTATTTCAAGAATAAATAGATTAAGTCTTTCTGCTGATAGTGAAGCGTTAGCATCGTATCATAAAAAGATCTTGGTTGGTTTATCTGGAGACGTAAGAATAATTATTTTAAAGATTGCAGATCGTCTTCATAACATGAGGACTTTATGGGCTATTCCTGAAAATAAAAGGAAAGCCAAAGCAAAGGAAACACTAGAAATATTAGCTCCAATTGCACACCGGTTAGGTATTAATAAAATTAAAAGTGAACTTGAGGATTTGTGTTTAAAATATTGGAAGCCAGATGTATATAATGATATTTTGGAGAAGCTTAGTGAGTCAAGACAAGAGCTGGATGCTTCGGTGGATGAAATGATGAAAAGCGTATCTAAAATTTTATCAGATAATAATATTTCTCATGAAATGAAAGGTAGAACAAAAAGTGTTTATAGCATATATAATAAACTTCAAAAAGGTAAAACGTTTAACCAAATATATGATATACTGGCTCTTAGATTTTTAGTAAACACCGAATCAGAATGTTACTTAGCCTTAGGCCTTATTCATGCAAAGTATAAACCAGTACCGAAAAGGTTTAAAGATTACATCGCTCGTCCAAAAGCCAATGGGTATCAATCACTTCATACCACGGTTTTTGGGGTTGATGGAAAATTATTTGAAATACAAATAAGAACACACGAAATGGATAGGGTTGCTGAATATGGTTTTGCATCGCACTGGTCATATAAAGAACATGGTGTCAATCAAATTAATCAAATGGAACAAAAACTAAAATCGTTTCGCTCAATAATTGAATTAAACGAGCAGCAAGTTGAGGGTGAGGAGTTTGTTAATACTGTTAAAAACGAAGTTTTTAACTCAAATAATATATATGTGTACACTCCTAAGGGGGATGTATTTGAACTTCCTTTAGGTTCAACTCCAGTTGATTTTGCGTATCGTGTTCATACGAGCGTTGGTCATCAAATGGTTGGCGCAATTGTAAACGGAAACATAGTACCACTTGATTACAAATTAAAAGATGGTGACATTGTTAAGATAAATACTAATAAAAATAGTAAAGGTCCCTCACAAGAATGGATAAATATTGCTTATACTACAAGTGCTAAAAACAAGATAAAGGCTTTCTTTAGTAAAATTGATAAAAACGAAACAATTGAAAATGGTAAAGAAATGCTTATTAAAACCATCAGGAGAAAAAAATTATCAACAAATGATATTTTAAATGATAAAAAGTTGCAAATCACTTTAGATGAACTTGGATTAAATAATGAAAACGATTTATATTATGAAATTGGAATAGGTAAGTATAATCCAACTAGTATTATAAAAATGATTTTAAATGAAAAAGAAGATGAAAAAAAGATTTTAGAAAAAACGCTTAAATATCAATCCCCTACGATGGATGCAACCGGAGAGATAATCATTGATGGCTTAAGTGATTTAAAAGTAACGTTTGGTGGGTGCTGCACTCCTGTTAAAGGCGATGATATCGTAGGATATATTTCTAAGGGTAATGGTATAACAATTCATAGAAAAACATGTCACAACATTATTGATCAAGATGAGCGAATAATAAACGTCAACTGGAATAAAGATGCAACTAAAAAATACGTAACTAACGTTTTGATATACGCTGAAAAAAAAGAAAACTTACTTTTAGAAATAATTGCAAAAACCACTTCTTTAAACATAGGTGTTAAAAGTGTTAATACTATTAGTAACACTGATTATAACGTGTATGATATTGATATTTTAATAGAGGACGTTGATAAGCTTGATAAGTATTTATCAATTATTAGTCAATTACCATATGTAACTTCCGTTGAAAGGGGTAATAAATAATGAGGGTAGTTGTTCAAAGGTGTAAGAGTGCTGATGTTAAAGTAAATGGAAAGCAAGTTGCTAAAATAGGAATTGGTTTTTTACTTTTTGTTGGCTTTACGGATGGTGACGACGCTAACGTTGTTAAAAAAATGGCAAAAAAAATAATGACTTTAAGAATCTTTGAGGATAATAATGATAAGATGAATTTGGATATAAATGATGTTAAAGGAAGCATTCTTTGTGTTTCACAATTTACACTTTATGCAAAGTTAGACGGAAGAAGGCCTTCTTTTTCTAAGGCGATGAATTATAATGATGCAAATGAATTATATAATTTATTTAATAAAGAATTAGAGAGTTATAACGTACCAGTTGCAACTGGAGTTTTTGGAGCGGATATGAAAGTTAGTCTTTTAAATGATGGACCTGTTACCATAATTATTGATAGTAAAAGCTTTTCATGAAAAAGAAAGTAAACTACAAGTATTTAAACGTTTTACTTTTACTTGGAATTATATATTTATTATTTTTAATGAAAGGTGTATGGTTAGGTGCTGCTTCAAAAATAATTAGTATTATTCTTCCTTTTGTTATTGCTTTTGCTATTTCATACGTTTTATATCCATTTTTAAAATACCTTATTAATAAAAAAATACCAAAGATACTTGGTGTATTAATTATTTTTGCTGTTATTCTTTTAGCTATAGGTCTTATTATTTATTACGTTATTCCGCTTTTCTTTAATCAATTAATAAACTTATTATCAAATTTAGAAAAGGTATCAACTGATATTGCAACAAAATTTGATGTTAATACAGATGCTATTAATGATGCTATAAGTAGTTTTTCAGATGAATTAATTAAGCAAATTGGAAATTTTATTACAAATGGGTCTTTTGTTGGTTTATTAAATAAGTCGGTAAATATTGTTTCTAACGTAGTTATTGGTTTTATAGCTTCAATTTATTTTTTAATAGATATGCCAAAAATAAGAAGTAAAATTAAGAAATACTTACTTAAAACAAATCGTAAAAAATATAACTTAGTTTTAAACATCGATCATGAAATAACATCTTATTTAAAAGGCCTTGGTATAATTATGATAATACAATTTTTTGAATACACCTTCCTTTTTTATATCATAGGTCATCCTAACTTCTTATTAATCGGAGTTCTTGCTTCTATAACAACAATTATTCCTTATTTTGGTGGATTTATTACTAATGTTTTTGCGCTTGTAATAGCGTCTGTTATATCTTCTAAACTATTTATGTTAACGCTTATAATAACGTTAGTATTTCCTAACGTTGATGGTTATTTAATATCGCCTAAAGTATATGACAAAACAAATCAGTTACCACCGCTTTTAACTATTTTCGTAGTTTTTGCTGGAGGTGTATTATTTGGTTTTTTAGGAATTGTTGTTGCGGTTCCCGTTACCATAATAATAGTGTCAATAATAAAATCGTATAAAGGCGAGATTTTTGGAAAAATAAAGAGAGTAAAGGATAAAATATAGCAAGTATCTATAAAAAAAGCTTTATTTTTCTTTGTTTTTTATATATAATTATATCATAAGGAGGATGAAAATGATTACACTTATTATTATTGCTGTTATATTAGTTGTTTTAATAGCATACGTTATTGGAACATATAACTCTTTGGTAAACGTTAAAAACAAAGTTGAGGATCAATGGTCACAAATTGATGTTGTATTAAAAAACAGAAATGACTTAATTCCTAACGTTGTTGAAACGGTAAAAGGTTATGCAAAACACGAAAAAGAAACTTTAAATGCGGTTATAGAGTCTAGAAATAAGGCTACTAGTGCTAAAACTGCCGAGGAAGAAATAAAAGCAGCGGGTGAAGTAACTGAAGCTTTAGGAAGGTTATTTGCTTTAGCTGAAAATTATCCTGATTTAAAAGCAAACCAAAACTTTATGGATTTACAAAATAAATTAAATGAAGTTGAAGAAAAAATACGTTTTGCAAGGCAATTTTATAATGATACGGTTATGGAATACCAAAACAAATTAGAGATGTTTCCATCTAATATAGTAGCAAAAATGTTTGGCTTTAAGCCTAAAGCTTTCTTTGAGGCAACTGAAGCTGAAAGAAAAAACGTTGAAGTAAAATTTTAGTCTACTTTATTTGTAGACTTTTTTTAAATAAGGAGGAAACGGGATGAAGAGTGTATATAAAATTATAACATTTATCTTAATATTATTTGCATTCCCGCTGGTTGTAAGGGCTAACTCCATTTCAAGTATTGATATGGATATATACTTAGATAAAAATGGAACGGCACATGTTACCGAAACTTGGAGTGCCAACTTAAACCAAGGTACAGAAGGATATAAACCTTATTACAATATTGGTAATGCAAAAATAACTAATTTTAAAGTTAGCGAAAATGGTAAGGAATACACCTATGATGATTACTGGAATCCAAACGCAAGTTTTGATGTTAAAGCTTATAAAAACGGTATAAATTACATATCTGATGGTATAGAGTTATGTTGGGGTATTTCAAAATATGGTTATCATAATTATGTATTAACATATGATATTGAGGGTTTTGTTGCATCCTTAAATGATGCTGACATGATATATTGGAACTTAATTCCATATGAGTTATCTTCAAAGCCTGGTAACGTTCATATAAAAATATACGCAGATGATTATTTTAAAGAAGATTTAGATGTTTGGGGTTATGGTAATTATGGAGGAACCGCATACGTTTATGACGGATATATCGAGATGAACTCGGAAGGAACGCTTGATTCTAACGAGTACATGACGATACTGGTTAAATTTGATAAAGGAACGTTTAATACGTATAACAAACTTGATCAAGACTTTAATTATTATTTAGATATGGCAGAAGAAGGTGCAGAAAAATACAAAGAAAGCTTTTGGCAAAAATTACTTAATTTTTTACCAACGTTATTTATGATCTTTTTTTGGGGAATAATAGTATTTTCAATAACAAACTCTATTAAAAAAGCAAATAGTATGATTGGAACCGACCTTTTTGATTTTGGAAAGGACGGACGAAAACTTCCTAAAGACGTTGCTAATAACCGTGATATTCCTTTTAACAAAGATATTTATAGAGCTTTTTGGGTGGCAGAGTGTTACCATTTAAACAAAAATAAAACTGATCTTTTTGGAGCGGTGTTATTAAAATGGCTTTTAGAAAAGAAAATATCTATAAGTAAAAAAGAAACCGGGGTACTTATTAAAAAAGAAGAAGCCGCAATAATTTTAAACGTTGATAATTTTACTTCTGATAATCCTTTAGAAGAAGATTTACATAAAAAAATGTATGAAGCTAGTATTGATGGGGTGTTAGAGTCTAAAGAATTTGAAAAATGGTGTCGTAAAAATTATGATGAAATTTTAAAATGGTTTGACATGGTACTAACAAGCGAAAATGCAAAATTACTTAGCGAAGGAAAATTAAGTCAAATACAAAAGGGTAATGTGTTCAAAAAAACAGTTTTAGTTGTTAATCCATCAATGAAAAACGAAGGTATTAAATTAAAAGGTCTAAAAAATTTCTTAGAGGAGTTTTCTAGAATTGATGATAAAACGGCGATTGAGGTTAATATGTGGGAATATTATTTAATATACGCACAAATCCTTGGTATTGCTGATAAGGTTGCTAAACAATTTGAAAAGTTGTATCCAGAGATAATTGAAGAAACTTATAATACAATGGGCTGTAGTTTTACTGATTTTTTAATCATAAATTCAATAGCAAGTTCTTCAATGCGGATAGCAGAATCATCAAGACAAAGAGCTCAAAGCTACTCATCCGGCGGCGGAGGTTTCTCTTCTGGCGGAGGAGGCGGAGGCTCCTTCGGTGGTGGAGGCGGAGGCGGAGGTTTCCGATAAAGCCTTGAAATATTAGTACTACTAAATCATTTAAAAGCATTTAATTATCATCTGCTATTATGGGGGGTGATAATGAATGTTTTTTCTTTATTTAA
>CASEKZ010000078.1 GCA_949288625.1 uncultured bacterium
ACAAAGTGCATCACCAATTGATTCATCATCAAAACCAGTTCCATGGGACATGCCAGGATATACCGATAAAGTAGTTATGGCATCAGGCTCTTTTACTCAAGGATCGTCAATCGAACTTTCTTGTGATGGACCAGTAAGAAAACCATATATAGCATACCAACAAGGAAGTCTTACTTACCAATATGGAAAAATAGCGGTTATGAAAGCACTTAGCAAACTTTTAAATAACGATGAATAACATCGTTATTTTCTTTATACTTTTAAATAAAGATGCTATAATAAAAATAAGGTGTAAGAGTTATGAAAAAAAGTTTTATTATAATATTTATCTTTTCGGTTTTTATTGTTTTATTTAGTGTTTATTTTACCTTTTTTAAAAAAGACATACGGGTTGTAGATTTTAAGGAGTATGAAGAAGTAAACGTTTTTAGTAGTTATAAAGATGATAAAGTAAAAATATGCTATGGTACAAAACATAATTGTAAAAACATAAACTATAAAATTAAAGGTGATGTAAATACAAAGAAATTAGGTACTTATAACTTAACATATTTTGCAAAATATAAAGGTAAAAGTTTTTCTATAACGAAAAAAATTAAAGTAGTAGATAAAGAAAAACCTAAGTTAATCGTTGATGGAGCCTTTACAAGTGTTTGTCCAAATGGTAAAACTGATAATGTTAAAATTACTGCAACGGATAATTATGATGGTGATATAACCGATAAAGTTGAGTATAAATTAAGTGGAAATAAAATAATATATAAAGTATCAGATTCATCTGGTAACACCACAAGAAAAGAGTTTGATGCTATTATTATGGATAATGAAAAACCAACTATTATTTTAAATGGTGAAACAACTATATATCTTGCTGTTGGAAGTAAATACACTGAACCAGGATATGTTGCAATAGATAACTGTGATGGTGATGTTACTGAACAAGTTTTGGTTAAAAGTGACGTTGATACATCAAAACCAGGAACGTATTATGTTTCATATTCGGTAATAGATGAGTTTAAAAACATGCAAACGGTTACAAGAACAGTTAAAGTTTTTCCTAAGAACAATTACGTTCCAGGAAAAGTTATGTCAAAGGTAATATATTTAACTTTTGATGATGGCCCGGGAGCATATACAGCAAGGTTACTTGACATACTAAAAAAGTATGATGTTAAAGTTACGTTTTTTGTTACTGGATATAATGATAAGTACAATGATTTATTAACAAGGGAACATAATGAAGGACATACTGTAGCACTTCATAGTTATACTCATAATTATGCAACCATATATAGTAGTGTGGATTCTTACATGCAAGATCTTCTTAATATACAAAATAAAGTAGAAAAATATACCGGTGTTAAATCATGGATAATAAGATTTCCAGGAGGAAGTTCTAATACGGTTAGTAGAAAATATAAAGTTGGAATAATGAGCGAGTTAACTAAAAAAGTAGAAGAAATAGGGTTTAGATATTTTGATTGGACAATTTTATCTGGAGACGCTGGTAATACTAAAGATAGTAATAAAATAGTACAAAACGTTATATCAGGAATAAAAGAAAATAAGGCTAACGTAGTTTTGATGCATGACATAAAATCATATACCGTTGATTCAGTAGAAAGAATAATAGAATATGGGCTTTCAAATGGTTATACATTTGCACCACTTATAATGGATAGCCCAGTTGTTCACCAAAAGGTTAATAATTAAATTTATTAAGTGTATGATGCGTTAAAAAATGCGAATGATTAATGTTTAAATCATTTGTATTTTTTTAATTTTAAATATTACTTGGCATACTAATTATTTATTTTTATAATCCCTGCATCTAATAATAATGAATGGGGGGATTTTATGGAAAAAAGAGGCATTGATATAAGTTATCACCAGGGTGACATTGATTTTAATAAGTTAAAAGGCAACATAGACTTCGCAATGGTAAGAACAAGTTATGGACATTTTACTATAGATAGTAAGTATAAAGAGTACGTAAAGGGATTAGAAAGTGTTGGTATTCCTTATGGGTTTTATCATTTTTCTTACGCAACTACTATTCAAGAAGCTAAAGAAGAAGCAAATGGTTTCATTAACATAATAAAAAATTATAAACCGCTTTATCCTGTTGCTATTGACGTAGAATCATCAAGCATAACAGAGGATGTAAGAGCAGATGATTTAGTAGATATAGTAAAAACATTTTGTCAAATGGTAGAAGATGCCGGATATTATGTTTGTATATATGCTAACTTAAGTTATTTAAATGGTAAATTAAATAGTGATAAGTTAAATGATTATGATAAATGGCTTGCTCAGTGGTCAAGTGCACCAACATATAAAAAACCGTTTGGTATGTGGCAATATTCATCAAAGGGAAGTATTAAAGGAATTAATGGTAACGTTGACTTAGATATAGCATATAAAGATTATCCAGCAATAATTAAGGCATCAAACTTAAATAATTATGTAAACCAAAATGACGGTGAAACAGCTGAAAGTGAAATAAATTACGTGGTAAAAAAGGGTGATACGTTAAGTGAAATAGCGGAAAAATATAATACCACGTACCAAACATTAGCTAATTATAATAATATTTCTAACCCAAATTTAATTTATCCTGGGCAAATAATAAGAATACCAAACGGTAATATAAAACCGACCACATACGTGGTAAAAAAAGGTGATACGTTAAGTGAAATAGCGGAAAAATATGGTATTAGTTGGAGAAGTTTATATAATAAAAATAAAAATGTTATTGGAAATAACCCAAACCTTATAAAACCAGGGCAAATATTAATAATTTAGTAATATTAGTTAACACTAAAAAGTGTTAACTAATATTTTTTATATTGACTATTTTCTCAATAGAAGGTATTATTTATATAGATAATAAAGGAAGGAGATAGGTTATGAAAAAACAAAACATTATAATAATTGGAGTTGTTGCGTTTGTCTTAGCTGTTGCAATAGGTTATGCATTGTTTTCAGAAACATTAACTATTAATGGTACCGCAACCGCAAAAGGTCAGTTTGATGTTGAATTTACTAGTATAGGAGATGTTACTAGCGCTGGTTATACAAAACAAACAACCGACCCAGATCATGAAATAGCAAAGATTTCTGATGATAAGAACACATTAACGATAACGGTTAATAAGTTGGATTATCCAGGAGCTTACGTTGAAATTCCGGTTACGATAACAAACAAAGGAACAATTTCCGCTAAACTAAAGGAAATTGAACAAACTGGTTTAGATGATGAAACAGGACCAATTAAAGTTACATATCAAGGTGTAGCAGCTAGTGAAACACCAGTTGAACCTAATGGTACTCAAAACATGACGATTAGGGTAGAATGGTTAGAAGGCGTTAATACAACGGCTGAAGCAGCTGTGTTTACAATCAGAATGAATTATGAACAAGTGGCTTAATTAAAACTAAGAGGTTTGATATGAACCCCAAAAGTTGGGCAGTTTATAAATGATTCTAATTAGAGGATTGTAACCTGTAATTTACAGGAAACAGTCCTTTTAATTTTGCTTTAATTCTATAAACTTTCTTATGATTAACATTATAACCTTGATTTTTAAGTTCTAATGTAATTCTATGATAACCATATCTTTCTTTATATTTTTTATTCAAATATGTAACATTCCTTCACTAGGCAGTCATTCATCAACAGAAAAAGATTATATTGATTCATTATTTAATAATACTTGATTTATAATTTGTTCTTTTTGGTAAGGGATAATATTTATTTTTAGCATGTTTTAACATATCAAATCCATGTCTATCTATAAGCCAAACCAAACATTGAATCTTATGCTTAGTTATACCATATTTAGAATGTAGATTATTTAATATTTCTCCTGTTTTTCTTTTATTATATATTTTCATTTTTTCTTCATAACTTAATTTGCTCATATAAAAACCTCGCTTTTATGTCCAAAAAACAGGGCTCATATCAGTTTTCTTGACCTTTTTTATAAAGCTTACAAATGCTAAAAAGAGAATTTTAATATAAAAATAAAAAAATAATAAGTAGTTAGCAAATAAAGTTTAGAAATTTTTAATTTTCATTTTGTCATTAATAATAGTTGCCTATTTTCGTAAATATGTGCTATTATAATCATATAATAAAGGTGATCAAGATATGAAAACGAAAAATATAATAGTAGTTGTTATGGTTTCATTTTTTTTGTTTTTATCAATGGGTTATGCATTGTTTTCTGAAACGTTAATAATAAACGGAACGGCAACTGCAATGGGAACCTTTGATGTTGAGTTTACTGATGCTACCGTAACGGAACAAGTTGGTTCAACTTTAAGTACTGCACTAATTAGTAATGATAAAAACACTTTAACGATAAACGTTCCTAAGTTGGAGTATCCAGGGTCATATGTTAACATTTTAGTTACCGTAACAAACAAGGGCTCAATTCCAGCGAAATTAACCACCGTTGAACAAACAAATCTTACGAGTGATCCTTCCATTAAAGTATCTTATACGGGGTTAGATGAATTAAAAAACAAAGAGTTTCTACAAAATGAAACGCAAACCTTTAACATAAAGATATTATGGGAGCCTTCATCTAATGTTTCATCTTCTAACGTAATGTTTACAATTAAACTTAATTATGAACAAGTAATGGACTAACGATGAATCTTTTTCATTGTTTTTTTTGTTATATTATGGTAACATTATTATGATACTAAGAGGTGCTATATGTTAGACATAAACGTAAGAAAAAAACTATACATAGTTGGTATAATAGTATTAATATACGTAATTAGCATGTCAATTGGTTATGCTTTATTTAAAGAATCATTAACCATCAGCGGTGTTGCAAGTACGGTAGAATATTATGAAGGTGATAAACTTCCGGTAGCAGCGATAATAAGGGATACTGCTAATAACAGGTATTATACCGCGGATGGAACAAAATCGTTTATTGATTTTGATTCGGAAACATGGCAAGAAGATACGTACCAACTAAATTTTCAAAAAAAGATTGGGCTTGTATACGGAACCAAAACGATAACATACGTTGTAAGCTTTACTAATCCGACCACGACGTCTTTTACAAACGGAACAATAAACACCGAGATAGAAGAAAATTATATGTCAAGTTTAAAAGAAGTCTCGGGTTCGCTTTCTAAAACTGAGGTAGCACCAGGTGAAACGGTTGATGTAATGTTTATGATAAAATTTAATTTTTTATCAGAGTTAGGAGAGCATCAAGCAAAAGCAACGGTAACTTATACATATCAAAATAAACCAAGGTATTTTTATTTCATTATAAATTATTCTCACTAGCATATTAAAAATATAATGGAGGTTATACTATGAAAAAAAACGTTAAAATAATTATACTAATGTTAATAATTTTGTCATCTATTATATTTGAAATAACTGGTGCAACGTTTAACTTTGGATCATCTTATGCTTATGTTATAAAACCATTGATATGGATTTTTATTGGAATAATAACATTTATGTTTTTTAAAAACGAAAAAATAGTTAATAACAAATATAAAAAAGAAGTGGTTTTTGTTGTTTTTATAACTACTTTAATCTACTTTTTATCATATTTTGTACTCGGATATATTAAAGGCTTTGCTTATAACCCATACGATGATAGTTTTAAGGGTGTTTTAACTAATTTATGGACGTTTATACCAATGATAATAGTAAGAGAGTACGTAAGATATTACATGATAAATAATTGTAATCAAAAGCATATTTTAAGGTGGACGTTTTTTATATCTTTAACTTTTGTTATAACTAGTATAAACATTTATAAATTAGATAATTATTTTTC
>CASEKZ010000079.1 GCA_949288625.1 uncultured bacterium
ACTTAACCAGTTTCCTAGTTAAGGTGCAAGATAGTTCAAGTAATCTTAAAGATTTTCTATCCCACAAGTCAGTTGCTCTACCAGTTGAGCTATTTCGGCATATTAAATGGTGGACGCTATAGGACTCGAACCTATGACCCCCTGCTTGTAAGGCAGGTGCTCTAACCAACTGAGCTAAGCATCCAAATACACACGTAGAACGTATATAAATATATCAATAATTCATGATATTGTCAAGTAAGTTTATGAATTTTTATTAATCTCTTTCATTTTTTCTTGTATCCAATTAGGTAAAGATGTCTTAAGTAAATAAAAACCAAACACCGTTTCCTTTATTTTTTTATTCTTGTTTTCATATAATCCTTTATTAACTCCCTTAGCTGATAGTTTTAGTTGGTTATGCTCTTTTGGAATTAATAATATTTTAACTTTAATAACATCACCAACCTCAAAGAAATCAGTTACGTCTCTAACGAATTTTTCAGTTATTTCAGATATATGAATAAGACCACTATATTCATCATCAATTGCTGCAAAAGCACCATATCTTTCGATTGCCGTTATTCTTGCTTTAACAACGTCTCCTTCCTTGTATTTATTCATAATTACACCTTCCATAAAGTATTATATCACATGTTTAACATCCTTTACAAATCATCTTTACTTTAAATACTTTACGATGTATAATCTAGTTGGTGATAAACTCATGAACACAAAAAAAACAAAAGAAAAAATCATGGAAGTTCTAGAAAAAATAAGACCTTTTTTAAATAATGATGGTGGCGATGTAGAGTTTGTAAAGTTTAGTGATGGGATTTGCTACGTGAAACTTAAAGGTGCTTGTGCTGGGTGTGTTTTTGCAGACATGACAATTCAAAATACCATAGAAGAAATATTAATATCTGAAGTGCCCGAGGTTATAAAGGTTATAAACACAAAAGAAACTTAGATCTTAGTTTCTTTTTATTAGCCAATCAACCGAGGGTATATAACGTTTATATAGCTTTAATAAAAATAAATGTACGTTGGTTAAAAACACCTCATAATCCTTTGATTTTAACGCTATGCTTTGGGCTAAGTCTTCGGTTAATTCATTGTTAACTATATCATCATATAAATCAAAAAAATATGATGGATAAAGAAGCCTACCATAAAACAGTAATGCTTCTTTATAACTTATATAGTTGTTATTAAAATATTCTTTAACGATTTCATAAGCATCTTCTCCGTTAAAAAAAGATGATTTAACGTACTCGCAAACATCTCTAACCCTATAATCATAAATGTAATTTAGCGGATTATATAATTCAAACAAATTATTTTTTGAATCTATTCTTTTATGGCAAATACTTGTTAACGCTAAATCATTTATCTTGTTTGCTTCTTTAACGTATAAGATGGCGTTTTCAGCTAAACCAATGTAATAATTTGCGTAGCTACAAAGGTTAGGATATTTTTTTCCAATCTCGTTTATTTGGGCTTCAAAATAGTCATTTTTTGTTTCCCATAGTGAAGTCCAATCATATCTATTTAAAAGTTTTTCGCACTCTATTCCAACCGAATTATTATTAATATAACACACTTCTGGTAAACTTATTCTTAATTCTATGTTAACGTATAGTTCCATTAAAACATACGGAATATTATTAACGTAGGTTACAACTTCATTTTCCTTATTAATAATTATTTCATGAACTAATATTTCTCTTGATATCATTTGTCTATTTATTTTGTATAAGCAGTTAATATCGGAAATAGGTCTTTTAAATGGTGTAAAAACATACTTACATTCAAGATAATCAAAAAAATATTTATCATCTTTATGTAATATTTCAGTCGGATATAAACTATAGTAGTAATTAAGTATGTTTTTCATGTATAGACCTCCTATTAAATGATATGAAAAAAGCAACAAACTTATGTTTATTGCTTTTTATTTAGCTTCTTCAGTAGCCCTAGTTTCTCTTATTACGGTTACTTTAACGGTTCCAGGATACTGCATTTCTTTTTCAATTCTATCTTTTATGTCCCTAGCGGTTTTATAACTACCTATGTCATCAACCTTTTCAGGTTCGACTATTACCCTAAGTTCTCTTCCGGCTTGCATTGCGTAAGCTTTTTCAACACCATCAAAATCCATTGCAATCGTTTCTAATTGTTCAAGTCTTTTAACGTAGTTTTCTAAAGAGTCGTTTCTTGCACCAGGTCTTGCCGCGGATAATGTATCCGCAATGGCAACCAACACGGATATAACAGAATTTGGATTCTTATCTCCATGGTGTGATTCTATCGCGTTTATAACAACGTTATCTTCCCCATATTTTTTAGCAAGATCCGCGCCTATTTCAACATGACTTCCCTCAACTTCAAAATCAATTGCTTTTCCAATGTCATGAAGCAATCCCGCACGTTTAGCAAGGGCTGCGTTTTCTCCTAGCTCTGAGGCCATGATACCAGTTAAATGAGCAACTTCCTTAGAATGCTGTAAAGCATTTTGACCATAACTAGTTCTAAAGTTTAGCTTTCCTAAAATGGTAACCAACTCGGGATCAAGTTTTGTGATTCCAAGTTCAAACATGGCGTCTTCACCATATTCTCTAATCTTTACATTTAATTCCTTACAAATTTTATCATATAATTCTTCTATTCTAGACGGATGAATTCTTCCATCCTTAATCAACGCCTCAATTGTTTGTTTTGCAATTTCTCTTCTTAAAGGATCAAAACTTGATAACACGATTGCTTCTGGAGTATCATCAATTATAAGATCAACACCCGTTACCGCTTCGATTGTTCTTATGTTTCTTCCTTCTCTACCTATTATTCTTCCTTTCATATCATCATTAGGCAAATGAACTACGCTAACGGTTTGTTCATTAGTTACGTCTGATGCGTATTTTTGCATTGCATCAACAAGTAAGTTTTTAGCTTTTTTATCTACTTCAAGTTTTGCTTCTGATTCTTTTTCTTTTATGTAAGCTGATATTTCCGCACTCATGGATATTTCAACTTGTTTCATGATTTCTTCTTTTGCCTGCTTTTTTGAAAAGCCAGATATTTTTTCTAGTTTTTCTATTTGTTCTTTAATTACGTTTTCTGCTTTTTCTTCTAATTTTTGAATATCTTTTTGTTTTTGAATAATTCCATTTTCTTTTTCGTCTAACATTTGCTCACGATTTTGAAGCAACCCGTCACGCCTATCTATGCTGTTTTCACGCTGAAGCAAACGTTCTTCGTTTTCCTTTAGCTCACTTTTCTTTTCCTTAATTTCTTTATCTGTCTCAAGCTTTAGTTTATAAGCTTCTTCTTTTGCTTCTAAAAGAGCATCTCTTTTTGCTTTTTCAGCTTCTTTTTTAGCTTTTTCAATTATGCTAGAAGCTTTGTGTTCTTCATTTTTTTTCTTTAATGTCATTATAACGAAAGCGATAATCGCTCCAACAAATAATCCAACTATTAGAAGTAAAACAGGAACTAATACATTTCCCATTTTAAATCCTCCTTATTATGTATAACAAATATACACTTATATTGTAAAATTTATCTTGCTTGATGTCAAGGAAAAGAAAAAATAAAAAAGAATGGTTAACACAATTAATTGTTTGTTTTTTTAAAACAACATGTCTAAGAACTTTGAAAACCAGCTTTTTTTAGATTCTTTTTTTTCTTTTATACTAGCATAAAGTTTTTCTTCATGAATAACTTTGCCACCTAATTTTATAATGGCTTTTCCAACTTCTTCATCGTTTTTATAATCGTTTTTATCTTTTATATTATATTCTACGTTTATTAATTCTTTTTCGTCATCTGTAATAGGATAATAATAATCATCTAAAGCGTATATGTTTTTGTTTTCTATGTTCATTTTATCTTTGTCAAAAACCTTTACCATACTATAATTGTTAAATCCATATTCATAAAGTTCTTTATGATTTTTAAAGTCATTTGAATCGTTTAACGTTACAACTATTAAGTTCATTCCATCTTTAGATGCGGATGTAACAAGCGTTCTTTTTGCCATGTCAGTATAACCCGTTTTTCCTCCGGTTGTATATTTATATGTATATAAAAGTTTGTTTTTATTTGTCCAAACGTAAGTTTTTTCATCAGTTTTAACGGTGTGTTTTTTACATCCTGTTATCTTTCTAAAAGTAGAATTTGATAAAGCATAACGCATTAAAAGGGCCATATCATAAGCTGTTGAATAATTCTTTGTTTTTTCATCTAATCCGTGAGGGTTTTTAAAAACCGTGTTTTTCATACCTATTTCTTTAGCTTTTTCATTCATTTTCTCTACGAATTTTTCTTCTCCACCAAGATAATCTGCAATCATTAAAGCCGCGTCGTTTCCGCTTTGCATCATAAGGCCGTATACCATGTCTTTAAGTTTCATTTTCTCTTTAATACTTAAGTAGATGGCGGATCCATAGCTTTCTAGTACTTTATCCGTTACCGTAACGGTTTTGTTTAATTTACCAGACTCTATCGCAAGTATTCCAGTCATTATCTTAGTTGTTGATGCAATAAGCATTTTCTTGTTCATGTTTTTAGAAACGAGCACTCTTTTAGTGTCTTCTTCCATTAATATGGCTGCCTCACCTAAACTATAAGCATTAATTTTCAAAGGGACAATTAATAACAATAAAACCAATAAAAATATCTTTTTCAAGCTTATCACCTAAATAATTGTATGAAAAAAAGGTATTTAATATTTACCTTTCTTTTTACTTATCAAGTTTTTTAGAACGTTAACGAGCCTTATTTCTTCTGATTCTTTTGCAAAACCAGTATCATCTACATATGAACAAAATTTCTTAGAAGGACTGCTTATTTCACGTCTTTCATCAAAAATCGCTGATAATAACTTTTCTTCTTTAGTCATATAATCAAACTTAAAATTTGAGTGACAAAATATTTCGCCAAAAGAAGAAACTCCGTATGGATATTTTTGTGGATTACTAAGATATTCTTGCTTTCTTACTATTTCTAAAGCTTTTAGAAATTTTTCAGCACTAATACTAGCATTAAATAACGATCTATATTTTTCTATTTTTTTATTAAATTCATCTTTTGTTGTTCCGGGATTTGGAAATTTAACAATTCCTTTGTTATCAATAAATATTGCTAGTTTATTTAACAATGAAAGATAATGGCTTAGCATTTTTAAATCAGTTATCTCAAAAGATGATAATCCGCTTTCTATGTATTTATTAAACAATTCTTCAAAATCATCGAATAACCATTCGTATTCATTTATGTAATCTTCTTCTTTAAAAAAATCATATGGTTTACAAAAATATTTATAGCTGTATAAAAAATAGTTATCATTTCTTTTTGAATCAAAGGTAGGGTCGGAAAAATATACACCTTCTATGCCATACTTATTATCTTTTATGTACATTATGTTTCTTACGTGTCCAGGTTTTGAATATGTAGCTGACTCAAGATAACATACTTCTGATTTTATACCAAGTTTTTGTAAGACACAATTATATATATTTGCAAACCCAAGACATACTATTTCATCTTCAAACAAAACGTGAGAAAGACTTCTTGAAACACTTAAATCTTTACTTGTTGATTTTTTATAAGTTCTATCACGTACTAAATCATAAGCGTACATGGCTTTTTCAAATGGGCTAGTGACGCCGTTTACTTTTGATACCAAAGCATCTATCTTGTTAACAATTCTTTTTAATTTACTTAAATGTATCAAATTATCTTCACCATCTAGTGTAACATATACATTATTATATCCGTATAAATTATTTAACAAACTTTCTATTTTTCTATTATCAGATATTAAAAGGGATTTTTCAACGATTATTTGTTTACCATTTAAAGCTTTTTTATTATTATCAATAAAACATCTTATTATTTCATATTTTTCTTCATCTGTTTTATTATCATCAACGTATATTGAGAATTCATAAATTAAACCAGGATTAAAAATATATTTTTTTTCCATAGGCGTTGCTTTTATTTTATTTATTTCTTCTTTTTGTTCTTTACTAGTTAAACTTATTAACTTTCTTATGTTTTGTTTTTTTATCACATCTTTATATAGTTGATCTTTTCTCATATATAAATTTAAATCAATTATTGGTGTAATATCATTAATAACTATAAACTCTTGACTGGATAAAAAAACATTAAGTTTTACTTTCATAAAAATCCCCCTAGTAGTCACACATTATAGCAAATAAAAATTTTAAAGTCAAATTAATACTTATTCGGTAAACGAACTTGGATGATATGCGGTTATTCCCATTTCTTCTGCTTTTCTTAAAACGTCTAACCTATCATCTACGAAAACCATATTTTTTTAATCAATTTTAAATTTTTTAGAATACTCTATTATAACTTCTGGTTTTAACATGGTGGATGATATAAAAATTGTGTTTTCTTTTTTTATGTTTGGATAGTTTTCTTTTAACCAAGCATACTTTTGACTTATTTCGTTATTAGAAACGACAGCACCTAAAACAAAAATTTTATCTTTATCGAGTTTTTCTATAACACGCTGCATCGTTTTAATAAATAAATTATATCATATTTAGTAATACAACACCTAAAACTATAAGACATAATGATGCAAAATCTTTAGCTTTTGGTTTTCTTTTATTTTCTTTAATAAAATATGCAAGTACAAATGAAAGCACGATCGTTATTGGCCTTACAAGATTGCTTGTTGTAACAGAAATACTTGATAAATAATTATATAAATATATGTAAAAAAATCCAAATGATTGTTGAATGAAAACCCATTTTATTATCTTTTTATGTTTTTTATGATAATTAAAAGAATAATTTTTAGAAAAAATAAGCGTTAATAGTGCGTTTAAAATAAATATGTAAAACGCATTCGACCAATATCTAAGAATGATATTTGCAATAAATCCTAATGCTACTTCACCAATTATTCTTATTACCAAATCTTTTTTTAAATTTTTTAACCTTAATTTTACGTTTGATAAATTAAATACTCCAATTAAAACGATGATAATAAAGTATACGTACCAAATGTTAAAGTTTCTTATGCCAATTAAAATGTCTACTATATATGATAATATTATTCCAAGAGACATATAAGACAAATTCTCAAAGACCTCAAGTTTTTGCCCCATTTTAGCTAAAGACATCTGCTTAAAATATCTTGTTACCATCGCGAATATTAAAGCAACAATTGGAATAATTGACATTTCGAGTTTGAAATTTCCAGTAATGCGTTCTATTACAATCATAAAAACCGAAAACGGAACCATTGAAAGGCACATATAATAAAAATAGTCTTTTCTACTAATTCCTAAATTCATTAAGTGTTTATCGACGTATGATGCAATAGAGCTTATTACCGCCGTTAAAAAAGTTAACATTATTATATTTTCCATAATATATCATAACCTTAAACTTAATTTTAAAATACTTTTACTTTTTTTTCAACAGTTTTACTATATTACTTGTTATGTATAATGTTAAAACAGCAGCCCAAAACATTAAGTCCGCTGATAAACCTTCAAGCTTGTTTTAATTCTTTTTTCTTTGCTTATCATTTACTTCACCAAGACGATTATAGCATAAAAAAAGATGATTTTAAATTCAATCATCTTTATTTAGATAGAAACTCACATACTAAATTACTTAACTCGGTTGGGTTTTCAACGGGTAATCCTTCGATTAGTCTTGCCTCATCATAAAGTATTTTAGTGTATTTTTTAAGTGTTTCTTTATCGGTTTTATATAAATCTTCTATTTTTTTAGCAATTGGATGGTCTTCGTTTATTTCAAGTACTAACTTAGCATCAATGTGTTCATCGGTTGGCATGGCGTTAATTACTTTTTGCATTTCTACCGTTATGTTTCCTTCGCTAGTTAAGCATAACGGATGTTTTTTAAGCTTATTTGTAAACCTTATTTGGGACACTTCAGTACCTAATTCTTTTTTCATCAAATCAAACATGTCTTTTGCATCATCGTTCTTTTTCTTTAAGACTTCTTTTTCTTCTTCACTTGATAGGTCAAAATCATTTGATGAGATGTTAACAAACTTTTTATCATCATATTTATCAAGCATCTTAAGAACGAACTCATCAACGTAATCAGTTAGGTATAAAACTTCCTTTTTCTTTTCTTTTAAAGCTTCTACTTGTGGCATCATGTCTATTTTATCTACCGTCTCACCACATGCATAGTAAATTGTATCATCGTCTTTATCCATCCTTGATACGTACTCTTTTAAAGTTACTTTTTTCTTTTCCTTTGATGAGTAGAATATAATTAAATCTTTTAAATCTTCTTTTTTAGCACCATAATTATCATAAACGCCATATTTTATGTTAACACCAAAAGTCTTAAAGAACTCT
>CASEKZ010000080.1 GCA_949288625.1 uncultured bacterium
AAAAAACATGTTAAAAGAAGGTTATAAAATAATACCAATGATTTATGATAAAGTGTTTAAAGGGGGTATTAACAAGTAAAGAAGCAAGGGGATATTTAGTAAGTTTAATAAGTAATATAACGGGAATAAAAAAAGAAGATATAAAAGATAACTTGGTGTTTAAAAATAATGAACAAAACATAACGGGAATAAGTGATAAGAAAAAGATAACGGACATGGTTATAGACATTAAGGATTTCATAATAAACTTAGAGATGAATAAAGAATATTATGAAGGATTAATAAATAGAAATCATGCATACATATCAAAAATAAGAGAATCATTAGTACTTGAAGGGGAAAGTTATGATGATACGCCGAAGATAATCCAGATAAACTTTGATGATTTTAATTATTATAGACCTGATAAAAGAGTGGTAATAAAATTCGAGATGATGGATAAAACAGGATTAAAAGAAGGAGTGGATGTAGAAAGTTATCATGTAATATTGCCAAACGCAAAAGAAAAGTATTATAATGAAGGTAACAAAGAAGAATTGATAAAAGAGTTGGTGATAATGATGGCAGAAAAAAACGAAGAATTAGAGAAATTAATAAAGAACAACATGGAATTAAGAAAAGTAGGAGAAAAAATAGTAGAGATAAGTAATGATGAGATATTACAAGGATGGTATGATGAAGAAGAACATCAAAGAAGGGTAAGAAATTCACTGGTTGCAAGTGCAATAAAAGAAGGATGGAACGAGGGACATGCCGAAGGTAAGAAAGAAGGAAAGTTAGAAGGGAAGTTAGAAGGAAAGATAGAAGGGAAGAAAGAAGGGGCTTTAAATAAACAAAAAGAAATAGCACATAACATGCTAAATAAGAACATGGATATAAAAACAATTAGTGAAATAACCGGTTTATCTCTTAATGAAATAAAAAAACTAAGATCAGAATAAAAACTGGTCTTTTCTTTTGAAAAATACTATAATATAATTAAGAAAAGCATTAAGGATGATGAGTATGGTTATATATATGGTAAGGCATGGACAAACAGATTATAATAAGCAAAGAATAATGCAAGGTTTAACGGATGTACCATTAAATGAAACTGGAATTAGCCAAGCACTTGATGCTAAGGAAAAATTAAAAAATGTTAATTTTGATACGTGTTTTTCATCACCATTAAAACGAGCTAAGAAAACCGCAGAAATAATTGTAGATGGTAAGTGTAAAGTAATGGAAGATAATTTGTTATTGGAATGTTCTATGGGAGAGCTTGAGAAAAAACCATATGATTTATATAAAAGTCTTGGGTATTGGAATTATGAACTTAATTGTAATGAACATGGTGTTGAAAGTATAAAGGATTTGTTTAAAAGGGCAAAAAAGTTTTTAGATAAAATAAAAAATAACCATAGTAATGAAACAATTTTGATTGTAAGCCATGGAGCATTAATAAGAGCATTACATTACGTAATTATTGGTTATGATAGTAATACTGATTTTTTAAAATTTAACGTAAAAAACGCTGAAGTATACAAATATGAGATAAAGGAGGAAAAAGATGATTAATATTTATGAAACCATTAATGGTAATTTAAAAAAAATAGAAAACATAAAAAAAGAGTGCTGGATAGATCTTATTAATCCTAGCTTGGAAGAAATAAAAGAAATATCTAATAAAACAAATACTGATTTAGATTTATTAACAAAGTTATTAGATGATGAGGAATTGCCTCGTATTGAAATTGGTGAAAACGCAACTTTAATAGTTGTTGACACTCCATATGTAACTGATACTAATTATAAACATAAATATAATACTGATCCCTTGGGGTTAATAATAAATAATGATGGTTATTTTATAACTATATCACCTAAGAAACAAACTTTATTTGAGGATTTTAAAAATAATAAAGTAAGAAATTTTAGTATAAAGAAAAGAACTAAGTTTGTTATTCAGATACTTCTAAAGACCGCAAGTTATTATCAAAAAGAACTAAAAGCAATTAATGAATACATAAATGAGAAGGAAAAAACACTTCATAAATCTACTAATAATAAAAAATTGGTAGAACTTTTGAACGTAGAAAAAACACTTGTTTATTTTTCTACTTCTTTAAAAGCTAATGATGTTGTACTTGAAAAATTAGCTAAAGGAAGTGTTTTGACAATGTATGAAGATGATACTGATTTGTTGGAAGACGCGATGATTGAAAATAAGCAAGCGATAGAAATGGCTAATATTTATAGGGAAATATTAACTAGCATGACGGATACTTACGCAACTATTATTTCTAATAATTTAAACGATGTAATGAAGTTTTTGGCAGGAATTACGATTGTGTTTTCAATACCAACCATGGTAGCATCATTTATTGGTATGAACGTTCCTTTAGGAAAAATTGGTTCTTCTAATCTTAGTTTCATTTTAATAATAATTTTTTCATTTATCTTATCAATTATTATTGCAATTATATTAAAAAGAAAAAATATGTTATAATAAAAATAGAGAGTAGGTTATAAATGATATGACAAATAAAACAAAAAGACAAATAATGGAGATAATTGTTTTTGCAGGAATAGTTTTATGGGTGGTGTTTAATTACCGCTTGTTTATTGATTTTGTATGGTTTTCATTTAATTTAATAATGCCTTTAATAGTTGGGCTTGCAATAGCTTTTATAATAAACGTACCTATGAAACAAATAGAAAGAAAGATATTTAAAATAGAAAAAAGAAAGCACAAAAAAATAATAAGGATAATTTCTTTAATTATTTCATTGGTTTTAATTTTTGGAATAATTGGTTTGATATTGTTTTTAATAATACCAGAGTTAGTTCAAGCAGTAGTAACAATTAGTAATTCCATACCTAAGAATTTTAACTGGATAAATGAATTATTAGCAAAACTAGAAGAATTATATCCACAACTAGAAGAGCACATAGGAAAAATTGATGTAAAAAGCATTGTTAATACTTCCGTTTCTCAAGCAGGAAACGTTGTGTCGGTAATAATTGGATTCTTAAGTGGTATGATATCTAGAGTAGTTATTTTCTTTATTGGTTTTATATTATCTATATACATATTGCTAGATAAGGAAAAACTAGTTCGTCAAGTAAAAAAACTCATAAAAGCATTTTTTAATGATAAGATATGTTTAAACATTATTAAGATAGTAAAGTTAAGTAATACTACTTTTACTAATTTTATAACTGGTCAGTGTTTAGATGCTTGTTTAATTGGTTTTTTACTTTTTGTAATACTTAGTATATTAAAATTACCTTATGCTTTAATTTTAGGAGTATTGTTCGCGATAACGGCACTTATTCCTTACATTGGTGCTTTTATTACTCTTTTAATAGGCGTTATTTTAATAGGTGTTTCTAATCCTATGGGAGCCGTGTGGTACATAATTATCTTTTTTGCACTTCAGCAGTTTGATGATAATATTACCCATCCAAAAATAGTTGGAAAATCAGTTGGGTTACCAGCTTTGTGGGCGTTACTTGCGGTGTTAATAGGTGGTAGTATATTTGGTCTTATAGGTATTATAATAAGCATACCTGTTTCATCTATTTTGTATACTTTGCTAAGAGATTATGTAAATTATAGGGTTAGTAAAAAAAATGCTATAGTAGTTGACAATAAATAAATTATTTATTATACTTAAATAGTAATTATTACTATTTAGGAGATGAAATGAGATTTTCAAAGCAAAGACAAGCTGTACTAGATACTGTTATATTAGCAGATAAGCATTTAACAGCAGATGAAATACATAAAATAGTTAAACATAAAATTTCAAACATTAGTTTAGGTACCGTGTACAGAAACTTAAATGAGTTAGTAAGCATAGGAAAAATAAAAAGAATAATTTTAAAAAATGGTAATGATAAATTTGATAAAACGACTTCTAACCATAATCATTTATATTGTGAGATGTGTGGTAAATTAATTGATGTTACGTATAAAATTAATGATGCTGACATACGAAAAATAGAAACTGAAACTGGTTTTAAAATTACAGATTGTAATTTTAATATAAAAGGAATATGTACTGATTGTAGAAAGGAAAGAAATTGATATGGAATTAAAAGGATCAAAAACCGAAGCAAATTTAATGACTGCTTTTGCAGGTGAAAGTCAAGCTAGAAATAAGTACACTTATTTTGCTAGCAAAGCAAAAAAAGAGGGTTATGAACAAATAGCAGCTATTTTTGAAGAAACTGCTAATAACGAAAAGGAACATGCTAAGATTTGGTTTAAATTGCTTAATGGTGGTGAAATCGGAACAACAACTGAAAACTTAAAGGCTGCTGCAGAAGGTGAAAACTACGAGTGGACCGATATGTATGCTGGTTTTGCAAAAGAAGCAAGGGAAGAAGGATTTGACAAAATAGCATATCTTTTTGAAGAAGTTGCAAAGATTGAAAAAAATCATGAGGAAAGATACATGAAACTACTAGGTAACGTTAACGATGACTTAGTATTTAAAAAGGGCGAAGAAATAGTATGGATTTGCCGTAATTGCGGATATGTATATGTTGGAAAAGAAGCTCCTAAAGTATGTCCAGTATGTTCTCATCCACAAAGCTATTTTGAAAAAAGAGCTCAAAACTATTAAAAGATCTATAAAAAGGTCTTTTTTTAATAAAGGAAAATTATGAAGACGAAAAAGTTAGATATAATATATGAAGATAAAAGTATTATAGTTGTTAATAAACCTTCTGGTTTATTAACGATATCGACGACTAAAGAAAAAGAAAAAACCTTGTTTCATGAAGTATCTAGTTATTTAAAAAAAAGTAATCCCAAAGCTAAGGTATTTATAATTCATAGGCTTGATAAGGATACTTCTGGTATCGTTATGTTTGCTAAAAATAAACAAACTAAGTATTTATATCAAAACAACTGGAATAACTTGGTAAAAAAAAGAGGTTATATAGCGGTTGTAAATGGTGTTTTAGAACAAAAAAAAGCAGTGATAATATCATACCTTAAAGAAACTAAGACTCTTTTAGTGTATTCAAGCAGTGATAAGAAAAACGGAAAACTTGCTATAACTAATTACTCAGTTATAAAAGAAAATAAGCATTATTCGATGTTATCTATTGAAATTAAAACCGGAAGAAAAAACCAAATAAGAGTTCACATGAGTGATATTAAACATCCAATAGTTGGTGATAAAAAGTATGGAAATAAAAAAGGTTATACTAAAAGGCTAATGCTTCATGCTAGTAAACTTGTTATAATCAATCCAATAAATAAAAAGAAAATGGAGTTTATAAGTGAAACTCCTAAAATATTTAATTTGTTTTTTAAAGAAAGGGGAAAATAATATGAATTTATTTATTTGTTATCCAAAATGCTCTACTTGTAAGAAAGCAGAGGATTTTCTTATAAATAATAACGTTAAATATGAAAAAAGAGATATAAAATTAAATAATCCAACTAAAGAAGAACTTGATAATTTTGTTAAATTATCAAATAAAGATATTAAAGCTTTTTTTAACACGAGTGGTCTTGTTTATAAAGAATTAAACTTAAAGGATAAATTACTTAACATGACGTATGAGGATAAACTAAACATACTTTCTAGTAATGGTATGTTAGTTAAAAGACCAATAATGGTAACTCGTAATAAAGTATACGTTGGGTTTAATGAAAAAGATTGGAAAGATTTAATAAAATAATAACGGGTGATAAAATGAACAATAATGTTTTTGCACATCGTGGCTATCATGATGGTAATAAAAACGTTCCTGAAAATTCAATCTTATCTTTTAAAAGAGCTGTTAAATATGGTTACGCAATAGAGTTGGATGTTCACTTGTTAAAAGATGATAACGTAGTTGTTTTTCATGATTATAACTTAAAAAGAATGTGCGGAGTTGATAAGAGAATTGAAGAGTGTACTTATAATGAATTATTGAGATTAAATTTATTAAATACTAAGGAAAAAATTCCTTTATTAAGTGATGCTTTATCCATTATAAATGGTAAAGTACCAGTTTTAATTGAAACTAAAATGATAAGATATAATGGTAAACTAGAAGAAAAAGTATCTAAAATAATAAAATCTTATAAAGGAAAAATACTAGTTCAAAGTTTTAATTGGAAATCTATTTTATGGTTTAAAAAAAATATGAAAAATATATCTAGAGGAATACTTATGTTAGATGCAATAAATAATAAAACCATTAGTATCTCTAGCATGACTATAAAAACATTTATATTTGATTTAGTCCTAAAGACTAACTTTATTTCACAAAGTATTAACTCATTTCCTAATAAATATTTAGCTTTAAAAAGAAAAAAGAAAAAAATAATTGCGTGGACTATTAAAACAAAAAAAGATTATGAAAAAGGTAAAAAATATTGTGATTATCTAATATGTGAAAATATGGAGAAATTTTATTAAGTTTTTATATCTTTTCATAGGAAGTAAAATTAATTACATTTTTTAATTAAGTTAATAAAA
>CASEKZ010000081.1 GCA_949288625.1 uncultured bacterium
AATAAACCATATATGCATCCTAGTATTCCAGCTAATGCTATAAATAAAATCACTATTTTAATTTTTGATTTATAATAACCTAAAAATTCCTTTATGTCGATTGCGTCCATTTTTCTCTCCTTTATAACTCTAGCTCAGCAAAAGTTTTACCTTGTAAAATTCCGTTAATAGCCTCACTTGCTTTATTTACGGTATTTATATCAGGTTCCATAACATATAGCATAGAACCTCTATACGAATAAGTATAATTTCTTGAATCATAACCATTTAAATTTAAATTCTTAACCGTCCATTTTGGCATTTCTTTAACTTGCATTTTTATGTAAGCCTTAATGAGATTAGAGGAAACGTTAGTTTCAAAATTATCCTGCAAATCATTTATTATACTATTATACTTCGTTAATAACACACTAGATGAAGATACTTTTTCAATAATTGACCGAATAACTTCTTCTTGATTTTCTCCACGATGTCTATCTCCTGTTTGGTATGAGTGTCTTTCTCTTGCAAATCTAAGTGCACATTTACCATCCAAATCGTTATAACCCTTTTTTATGTTACAAAATCTTAAATTTTGATCAGAATATATGGTAATTCCACCTATTTTATCAACCAAATTAATTACAGTATCAAAATTAACTCTTACATAATAATTAATATCTATGTTTAGTAAGTCTTCAATCGTTAAGATTGACTTATCAATTCCATATATACCAGCATGGGTAAGTTTGTCTTTATAACCACTAGTACCATGTAATTGAACGTAATAATCCCTTGGAATAGTAGTTAATAAAACTTCCTTTTCGTTTGGATTAACTGTTACTAATATATTTACATCACTTCTACTTACCTTGGAAATTTTACCAGAAGTATCAATTCCGCTTATAAAAAGGACAAACGGAGTATTAGTATCAACTTCTTCTTCGTCATCTTCTTTTACTTCTTTTGGAATAGAAACTTTATAAATAACCCTAACTTTATCTTCAAATTCATTATTAATTTCATTTATAAGGTATATACTAACATCACTTAAGATGGCTGCCGAAACAGAGTCATCAAAAAGTGCGTCATTTACTTCTTCACAACTAGAAAACTTTCGTTCATCATAATTTATATTTATTTTTTCAATTACTTCATCTTCAATGGTCTCACAAGTCGCGATTTTTTTTCCTTTTAATTCACTTAATTTTGTGTACTTACTCGTCTTTGGAACAACCACGTAGAAATTGTTATAATCGGTTTTGTTACTATTATCAAAGCTGTCTATAAATTTTTTAGTTGGATTTAAATAATATATTCCAGCTAACATTATTAATAAAAGTACAACATAAAGAAAATATGAAATAATCTTTAATATTTTATGTTTTTTTATCATAAAAATCACGATAAATAAAATTATGATTGCAAGAAAAACAACTAATAATATTTCCAACTTACCAGATAAAAAACCTATATCATATAACAAATATACGAAATAAAAATATGTTACAATAATTAAAATACTTAATATCCAATTTAAAAACTTCACTTATATCACCCTTTATATAATACTTTTCTTCTTTTTTATCATAACTATATCCGTCAATAAAACAACTACTAATACAATCAATAATAAAACAAAACCACTTTTAGAATAATCACTTGCTTTTTCGTTTTCATTACTATCATTCAAATCCTTTGGTTGTAAAGTAGCCTTATTAACCTTTATAACATATGTTTTTATATTCCCATTAGGCGCGGTAACAATAATTTCAATCTTATTTTCACCTGGTGTTAACGTCTGATCTGATATTTCAACTTTTGATTCTTCATCAACCGCAGCAGCTTTTATATCAAGTTCATCAACATCATCTGAAACTTCAACTTCATATTCGTAAATCTCACTATCAAAGTCTATATTAACAATATTAGATGTAATAGACTTTAAATATGCATTATCACTAGGTTTATTTGAAACCTCAATTGTCGAAGTTGCGTTTTCCAACTTTAAATCATCTCCTAGAGTAACGTTAATCGCCCTTATATAACCAATTGTACCAATACTAGAAGAATCACTTGCTTTTATACTTACAGTAGCTACTTTAGTACCACTTTCTATCGGAGAAGAAGAAGTTAAATAAGTTAAACTACCATTACTAGTTCTATTAAAGACCTCATTATACGTAATCCGATAAAAATTGATGTTACTTGAAGTTGTTATAAAATTTAAACTAAGCTTAGTAAAATCTTGATCACTTTCAATATATACATCTAAGTCTTTTGTCTCTCCTGGATTAATTAGCACATCTTCTGAACCAAAATATATTCTGTTATCTGCTTTAACATCCATCTTAAAAGTAAATAAACATGCCAATAATAATACTAGGAAAATCACTCTTTTACTCACACTATCACCTACTTATAATAGTATAGCATTTAAAGTATATTTAGGCAAATAAAACCTAAAAAAGTTATAACAAAAAAGTGTGTACGTTTTTTATAACTCACACACTTTATTTTATACTTTTAAAAAATATTCTTACTTTAAAATACCAATATAGTTTTTCTTTTTTCCTCTTTTTATCACAAGTATTTGTTCATCTATTGCTATATTACTCTTAATTAGCATCTGTTCATCTTTTACTTTTTCATCATTAATAGAAATAGAACCAGCATTTAAAAACTCTCTTGCTTCCCTTTTGCTTGAACATATACCATTATCCACTAACATATCAATTAATTTTGTTCCTTCTTTTACCTCAAAAGATGGAACATCTTTAAATCCCATTAATATTTCTTCTTTTGATAGGGACTTAACATTACCACTAAATAAAGCCTTGCTTATTCTAAGTGCTTTTTCATATTCCTCTTTTCCATGAAGATCAGTTATTACTTCCCTTGCTAGTGCTTGATGTGCTTCTCTTTTATCTGGTGCTTTTTTATGCCTTTGTTCTAATTCTTCTATTTCCTCTTTACTTAAAAACGTTAGTTTCTTTAAGTATTCAATAATCATTGAATCTTCTAAATTTATT
Organism: uncultured bacterium; assembly: GCA_949288625.1. GTDB lineage: Bacteria > Bacillota_I > Bacilli_A > RF39 > UBA660 > Aphodocola. Next base: position 3,012 of record CASEKZ010000081.1, read on the forward strand.
AAGTATTGATATAGCTCGTATGAAGAAGTTTTATTCTTATCAAGCCATAACGCATTACCTTCCGTTTTACCAAATTTAACACCATTAGAATCAGTAACAAGCGGCATTACCATACCATATAATTCCTTACCTAATTTTTTTCTAGTAAGTTCAATACCAGAAGTAATGTTTCCCCACTGATCAGAACCTGCAACTTGAAGTATTACTCCTTTTGTCTCATATAAATGCATAAAATCAAGTGCTTGTAAAATCATATATGAAAACTCAGCAAAAGTTATGCCACTTTCCATTCTTTTTTTTACTTTATCTTTAGCAAGCATGTAATTTACGTTAAAGTATTTACCATAATCCCTTAAAAAATCAATTACGTTAATGTCTTTAATCCAATCATAATTATTAACAACTTCAAATCCAAAAATCTTTTCAGCTTGTTTTTTTAACCCTTCAAAATTATGTTTTACTTCTTCTTTAGATATCATTGGTCTTTCCGCCGTAGGTTTTGGATCCCCAATAAGTCCTGTTGCACCACCCACAAGTAAAATAGGCTTATGACCATATTTCGCTAGTCTTTTTGATATCAAAAATGATGAATAATGTCCAATGTGCATTGAATCAGCCGTTGGATCCGTTCCTATGTAAAACGTTAATTTTTCATTATTTAACTTATCAATTAACTTTTCATCACTTATTTCTTGAACTAACCCTCTCCATTTTAAATCTTCATACAATGTCATATTAAAGCTCCTTTCTATTAAAAAAGTTCATCCTAATTAAAGGATGAACTTGTATGCCCATGGTACCACCTTTTTTCTAGAACAATGTTCTAGCACTTTATTAAAGTTAACGCCTTTATTACGTTTTAACTCCAAAACCGTAATTCATTTATAACTTTATTCACGTTTTCACCAACCACGTAATCTCTTTAAAGTAAAGTCATAAACTACTTCAATTTCTTCTTTGTTAACAATCATATTTTATTATTTTATTTAAACAATGTCAACCTTTACTTTATGTTTTATGACTTGTTTGTTTTATCAAACGATATACCTTACTAATTGGCATACATTTACTATTTACTTTTTCTTTAAGTATTTCAAACGTAACTAATGACAAATGATTAAATCCTTTTACTATGTAATTTAATTCCTCTTCATTACAAACATGATATTCTTCTTTACTAACTTTTCCACAAGAGTTATAAATAACATCATTAATTAAAATGGCACACTCTAAATAGTTATTACTTATTACTATATTAGCATAAGGAAAGAAAGTAAGCATAATGCTACAAAAATTAGCACTATATACCCTTAATAAATCTTCTACTGTAAAACCATAAAATTCTCGCAAACTATTTTCATCAATAACTTCTTGCATAGCTTCTTTTATAACGTTTATAACGTCAACCGGTTTATTCAATCCAATCACCAATATATAATATGCTTAAAACTTATTACCGGTTAAAAAACTAATGTTTAATTTGTGACTTGTGTAAAATAAACTTCAATAGTGTTTGTCTCTTTAAACAAAGTTTTATTATCCTTTTGAATGGCATTTCCTAAGTATGTCCATTCTAAATTTAAAACTAAATACATACTTTCACCTGGTTCAATAATAAAATTTTCAATATTATCATCTACAAACTCCATTATTTCATCTACGTTTTCTTCTGTTGCAATTACTACTGTCCCATCACTTTTCTCAAAGCCAACAATGAAGGTGCTAATCATGTTATTTAAAGCTTGACTACCACCAGATATACACTCATTAAACTCACCAGTATCATAATTACCAATACAAGACTCCGTTTTACCATCAATACCAGAATTAATGTTTAATTGCGCTGAAATACTTCCGGTGTTAGTTATTTTTATTGTAAAGTTTCTTGTTGCTTCCGGTTGCAATAATTCAGCACTATAAGTTATTTTATTATCATTTACACTACAACTATCGTTAGTGTAATTATTATCAAGTTTAATCTGGCTAGAAGCAAAAGCATCTGCGTTAATAAAACCCTCATTAGTAAGACCTGGCGTACAGCTATAAACTAAATCAAACTCTCCTTTTGCCGTTGCCGTTCCATTTATTGTTAGTGTATCTGAAAATAATGCATAGCCTACTGCTACCGCCAAGATAAATAAAACTACTCCTATTATTATTCCTTTTTTCTTGTTCATATGTTACCTCCACTACTTTATTTTACATGTTTATAATATCATACACCCCCCCCCGGTCAATATTTTTATCAATTGTGGAAAACAAGGCGTAAAATTTTGTAAAAACAAAAAAGAGCCTTTTTTAAAGCTCTTAATTTGTCTTTTGCTCAAACCCAAAGGTTAGGTTATAGCTTATCTTTGCTCCCTCAGCTGGAATCGCAGGCTGCTCCATATCAAGGTATGATGAATCACCCCAACTATGTATAATTCCTATACCAATAGAATTTCCTGGTTCTATAACTATATTTGCGCTTTCGGTAGCAGAATCACCCATACCATAATTACATTCGCCAAGGTCCTCATCACATACCATGTAATAAGCTGTAAGCATTGTTGACGTATCTATATATATTTCATCTCCTTCGACAAGATTACCACTATTAAAGTTATCAAAATCATAATTATTAGGCGATGTAACCGTTTTTAATACCGCTGGTATACTTCCGGTATTTGTTACTGTAACTCGATAAATTACCGCCTCATTTGGTTTTGAAAAGGTGCTTGTTGTTGTTACTATGTTCCCAGAAGCATCACAATCTCCTTGACCATTGCTATTACTTTCATCTACTTCGCACAAGTACGTAAGTTCAAACTCTCCTTTTGCTGTTGCAGTACCATTTATTGTTAATGTATCTGAAAATAATGCATAGCCTACCGCTATCGCTAGGAAAAATGCTACTACTCCTATTATTATTCCTTTTTTCTTGTTCATAAGTTACCTCCACTTCTATTTTTTACATGTTTATAATATCATATACCCCCCCCCCGGTCAATATTTTTTGCGATTGTGGAAAACAAAGTGTAAAATTTTAAACAAATTAAAAATCGATAAAATCAATTATG
>CASEKZ010000082.1 GCA_949288625.1 uncultured bacterium
CCCCCGTATCGGTTATGTTAAAACTCATGTTTTTTAGGTTAAAGCAAATTTCTTCGAGTTCGTTTTTGGTTAATTCTTTTACCAGTTTGTTATCAAGTTTTAATTCTTTTGTAATTACTTTTGCAAGTTTATTATTTATAATGCATGATAGCGCATCTTGAAGTTTATATGAAGGAAAATAATTTATATAACTTTGTAACTCTAACCCACTATAAACTGGCACTAAATCCATTATTATCTTAACTTTTTTATTTTTGTTTAAATATTTTTTAACGTTTCTAGACAAGTTAAATATGCATATTCCAGATAATGCATCAGAAGTAAATTGAACTTGTCCTTCTTCTGTTTTTTCTATCCATCCATCAACACTTAAATTAGTTACCGCATTTACTCTTACCCCTTGTAAGTCTTTAATAAATTTATAATCAGTTTTGAGTTTTGTTAAAGAAGGATATAAATCAGTAATAGTATGCCCAAAACTTTTTAGTACGTTATAACCAAATCCAGTGGAGCCAGTTTTTGGATATGATTTTCCGCCGGTTGCAACAACAACTACCTTACTTTTTATATCGTCATTTATAGTAAAAACATCTTTATTTTTAATAACTTTTAGAACATCATAGTTATACTTTGTATCTACGTTTAGATAATTTAAGTATCTTTCAAAAGACTTACAAACCGTTATTGCCTGCATTGAGTATGGGTATAAATAATCTTTTTCTTTTGTTATTAAAACGCCACAACGTGTTAAATAGTCATAATAGCTTTCTAAATTGTTTAGATTATCTAATTTATTCAAAAATTCAAAATTATCTACTTCAAGTTCTTTTTTAAAAATGTTTAAGTCTGAGTTGCTATTAAAATTAGAAATATCAGTATTTATGTTTCCTAAGTTACAGCGACCATTTCCCGTTATGGAAAGTTTTTTGCCTAACTTATCGTTTTTCTCGAGTAATAATACTTTTAAGTTTTTATTTTTTTCTTTTAGGGCAAGGGCGCACATAACGCCAGATGCTCCAGCACCTATTATGGTAACGTCATACATTTAAAGAATCACCTCTTTATTAATATAACATTTTAAGTTAAAAAAAACTAGCATTAAGCTAGTTAATCAATCATTTCAAACTCACTTGCGGGCATTGCGCAAATCGGACATATAAAATCAGGAGGAAGTTCTTCTCCTTCGTAGACGTAACCGCACACCTTGCAGCGCCATTTTCCTTTCTTTTTGTTTGGCTCTTCTTCAGTTTTGGCTTCTTCTTGATACGTTGGCGCGTTTTTTGAAGACGTCCCTTTTAATTTTTCGTGATAGTATTTATAAGTCATTGGGTTATCGTTAGTGTATCCATCAGCGTTTGTTATTTTTGCTAAAAACACCGTATGAGTATCCGTTTCCATTTTATCTATTACTTCACAAATAAGGTATCCACAAGAATCATTAATTACCGCAAGGTTATCTATTACGTTGTAATTTGTATTTATAAACTTATCAGCATCACGGCTTGATTTAAAACCAAACTCACCAATTATTTTTGAATCGCTATCTTCTTTTAAAATTGAAATAGCAAGTTTTTTACTTTTCTTAATGCAAGAATTAGTGTAATTATCATGGTTTATGCTTACCGCAACCGTCATTGGACTAGATGTTACTTGCATTATGCTGTTAGCGATGCAACCTACGTTTTTATCATCATCTTTACTTGTTACAACGTATACACCATATGATAAATTTCTTAAAACCTTCTTATCCATTTTTAACTCCTTGCCGCTCCATCAACTGATAAAACCTCACCAGTTACGTAACTTGCAAGGTCGCTTGCTAAAAACAAAAATGCGTTTGCAATGTCTTCTGGCATTCCTATTCTTCCAAGTGGTATTCCGGCAATAACTGGTTTTATTAATTCTTCTGGTACGTCTTTCATCATGTCGGTATAAATAACACCCGGTGCAACGGCATTTACTCTAATGTTATCAGGTCCTAATTCTCTTGCAAGAGAC
>CASEKZ010000083.1 GCA_949288625.1 uncultured bacterium
GAACTAGTTTTAGATATTAATGATGTCTTAAACGATAAAAGAATAACTAATCTTTTAAGTGATGAAAACATATTAAATGATGCTCCAGATTATACGTATTCAAAAAAATACATTGAAAATACAATTAAGGTTATAAAAGAATCGGTTGATGAAGTTGATGATTTTCAAACAAAAGAAAATATAATATCTTATTTTAATGATTCCAAGATTGATTCTTATTATAAAAATTTATATGTAGAATTAACATCTATGTTTAATTATTTTGGAAACTCAAAAGATTACGAAGAAGACATGAATAAACTTGTTAATCAGTTAAATGTAATTGATGATGTTTTAAGTTTCTTATCTTATAATTATGGTAGCTGGACAATTGTTAATGGTAGTTATTACTTTGAAAATGAAACTTTACTTAAAGAGTTTAAAGAACTATTATCTAAATTAGATTATGATGAGGAAAAGGAAAATAATTATGAAAGTGTTAAGTATTAAAGAGCCTTTTGCATCGTTAATATCACTTGGTATAAAGAAAATAGAAACAAGAAGTTGGAAAACAAATTATAAAGGTGAAATATACATTCATGCGTCTTTAACAAGAAGTAAGATTGATGATGAAAGAAAAGAAAAACTACTTAAATTATTACCAGATAATTATTCTTTTAAACAAGGTTACGTTATTTGTAAAGGTTATTTAAAAGATTGTATATTAATGGATGATGCGTTTTTAAAAAAAATAAAAAACTATAAAACGGAATTTTTGTGTGGTCATTATGAAAAAGGAAGATATGCTTGGATGATTGATGATGTTACTTTATTAGATAAAAAAATTCCTGCAAAAGGAAAGCTTGGTATTTGGAATTTTCATTAGCAAAGTGATATTATAATTAAATTAAATTACATAGCTAATTAACGGAATTAAGTCCGTTTGGTTGGCTTTTTTTGTTTACATCATAATTTGTATTTGCTATGAAAATTAATTTTATTATGATATAATTTTTTTTAGATTGAGGTGTCTTTTAATGAGTTGTAATTTATATCCTATATTAAGACCAATAGTTACTTTTTTGTTTAAAGCTGTTTATAGACCAAAAATAATAAACAAAGAACTTATTCCTACAACTGGTTCAATCGTCTTAGCTGGTAATCATAGACATGCGTTGGATCCTATTTCGATTGCGGTTTGTACAAAAAGAACAATTCACTTTTTAGCAAAAAAAGAACTATATAAGGGGCTTAATTTTATTTTTTTTAATTTGGTTGGTACCCTTCCGGTTGATAGACAAAACAAGAATAAAAAAACAATTAATGAAGCCGAAAAAGAGTTGAAAAAAGAAGGTGCGGTAGGTATTTTTCCGGAAGGAACAAGAAACAAAACGAAAGAAAAATTATTACCATTTAAAAAGGGAGCTGTTTCTTTTGCTAAAAATACCGATAGTTTAATCGTTCCTTTTGCAATAACAGGGGAATATAAAATGTTTAAAAGTAATCTTACCATTACAATTGGAAAGCCATATAAGGTTAATGGAAATAACCTTGAAAGTGAAAATAACAAGTTAAAAGAAAAAATATCCGC
>CASEKZ010000084.1 GCA_949288625.1 uncultured bacterium
GGCAGACTGTAAATCTGTTCCTTAGGGTTCGGTGGTTCGAATCCACCTCTCCCCACCACTTAAGATTGCCTCGTCGCCAAGTGGTAAGGCATCAGACTTTGACTCTGACATGCGCAAGTTCGAATCTTGCCGAGGCAACCAAATTTTTGTAGTATGTCCTGTTAGCTCAGCAGGTAGAGCATTTGACTTTTAATCAAAGGGTCATGCGTTCGAGTCGCATACAGGACACCATTGCCCGAGTGGCGGAATTGGTAGACGCACAGGACTTAAAATCCTGCGAGATTTAAACCTCGTACCGGTTCAAGTCCGGTCTCGGGCACCACTTAGAAACTAACTAACTATTATTTAGTTAGTTTTTTAATACATTATTTATAACAAAAATACGAGGTGATAAAATTGAGAATAACAATTAATAAGTAAGGCATAAACTTTGATTATGCCAAATATTTTATAGGAGGCATAACTTGATAGAAATAAAAAATTTAAATATTATTATTGGAACAAGGGAAATTATCAAAGACTTAAGTTTTTGTTTGCAAAAAGGCGATAAAATGGCCATGATTGGTGAAGAGGGCAATGGCAAAAGTACGCTTATTAAAGCTATTTTAGGAGCGTGTCATTATGCAAAAGTAACTGGTGAAATTAATTTCAATGGTAGTAAACTAGGTTATTTAAAACAGATTTTAGAAGATAATGAGATAAATAAAAGTGTTTATGATTTTTTATTTAAAGATGAAAATGACTATTATTTAAAAATTAAAGATTTTTATAGATGGTTGTCTAAACTTAATATAGATGATAGTTTTTTAAATAATAAATTGAAAGACTTATCCGGTGGGGAAAAAATAAAGATTAGCATTTTGAAACTACTTTTAGACGAATATGACGTTTTATTTTTAGATGAACCGTCAAACGACTTGGACATAGCGACATTAAAATGGTTGGAAGACTTTATTAAAAACCAAACAATGCCCATCGTATATGTATCCCACGACGAAGAACTACTATCGAACACCGCTAACATGATACTTCATATAGAACAACTTAAGCGTAAAAACGAATCAAAAGTTACGGTTGCTAAATCATCTTATGAAGATTACGTTAAAAATAAAATTTCTTTAATAAACAAACAAAACCAAATATCAAACTTTGAAAAAAAAGAACATGAAAAAACGAAACAAAAATTATTAAGCCTCATGCAAACGGTTCATTATCAGCAGAATGCTATATCCAGAAAAGATCCGCACGGAGCAAGGCTTTTAAAGAAAAAAATGCACGCTTTAAAGTCACAAGAAAAAAGATTGGAAAATAAAGAAATAACCGAAAAGGCTGACTTTGAAGAGGGAATTAATTTTTTCTTTGAAAACGTCTTTATCCCGAAAAATAAAAATATTTTATCGATGAGTTTAGAAGAACTAAAAGCAGAAAATAAAATATTGGCTAGAAACGTTAAATTGGAAGTAAAGGGAAAAGAACACGTTTGTATAACCGGAAAAAACGGAAGTGGCAAAACAACATTAATTCGCCTAATTTATGACGAGTTGAAGTCCAGAAACGATATAAAAATAGGTTATATGCCGCAAAATTATAATGAAATTTTAAAAGAATATAATACGCCACTTGATTTTTTAGTTAACTCTGGTAAAAAAGAAGATGTAACTTTAGCGATGACTTTTTTAGGAGGAATGAATTTTACCCATCAAGAAATGATCGGAAATATAAGCAATTTAAGTGGTGGCTCCCAAGCAAAATTGTTCATTGTTAAAATGATTATTGAAAAATGCAACGTTTTATTACTAGACGAGCCAACAAGAAACCTAAGTCCACTTTCTAACCCAACGTTAAGAAAGATGCTAAAAAAATTTAGCGGAACAATAATAAGTATTTCACACGATAGAAAGTATATAAAAGAAGTAGCTGATACCATCTATGTTTTATCAAAGGAAGGTTTGATAAAATCGGATAAGGATGCTACGTGTTAATACGTAATTATAATGTTTTTAAGCAAAGATGTTTTTCGTCTTTGTTTTTTGTTATATAAAAGACAAATATTTTAATAAAACTTAATTTAAATTACATGGTATTTTTATATTTCATGTTTATACTTAAAGTAGAAAGTGAGGTGAAACATAAAGCAAACGAAACCCATGTTTTTCAACTCTTGATTTATAAGATAACTTTTACTAATTACTATCCTTTTTAATAATATTTAATAAAAATAACACAATTATTTAATATTAATGTTTTATATTTAAAATAGAAAGCGAGGTGAATGTTATACGAGGATAAAAATAATAGGCTCAAATTGTAGTAATGGAATAAAATTAAGAAAAATGGTGGAAAGGGCTACTGAAGAGGTTGATACTCCAGTAGAAATTGAACTAGAAGAGAAAAATAAAAACGTAAAAAACATACCAGCACTTGTTATAAATGGTAATTTAATAAGCCAAGGTAAGGTTTTGACGGTAAGAGAAATTACAAAGCTAATTAAAAGTGAATTATATTGTTAAGATAGATTAAAAAGTTTATGAAAGGGTGATTTATATGATAGCTGATTTAAAGGGTGTTAAACGAAATTAACATTCCAAGTGATCAGCGAAAAAAATATTTCACTAACAGGTACAATTTGTGCCTGTTTTTTTTATTTAAAAATTGAAAGATGAATTTGGTTGCGCATATAATAAAAAAGAAGGCAAAAGGGTTTGCGTAATTTATTATTTTTTTGTTACATATGTGTTTCGCCCTTTTTTTATAAATAAAAACATGTTGACACACAAAAAATATGTGTGCTATAATTTTATTGCTATTTAATTGTTATATTTGTTTTATTATTGTATATAATAATTAATGCATGCGGAGGAATACCCAAGTCTGGTTGAAGGGACCGGTCTTGAAAACCGGGAGGTCGGGCAACCGGCGCGGGGGTTCGAATCCCTCTTCCTCCGCCATTTAAATATATCGCGGGATGGAGCAGTTCGGTAGCTCGTCGGGCTCATAACCCGAAGGTCGTAGGTTCAAATCCTACTCCCGCAACCAATGTATGTAACATGAGAATTTTTCTTATGTTTTTTTATTTTTATGCGTAAAAAATTGCATAATACAATAATATATTATATTAGGAAGGAACGTTATAAATGAAGAGGATGACGATATATTCAAAAGGAAACCAAAAAATAGATAGATTCAACGTCTTGGTTTATGAAAAAGAATTACAAAACATATTAAAAAAATTAGATGCTTATTATAAAAACAAAACCGAAAAGTATGTTTATGGATATGGGTCAACACGTACTTATCCAACCCAAAAAGACTTAGACAATATATCTAAAAGTAATGACTACGAAGAGTGTTATAAATTAATTGATATTGGTGATGCTTGCTCTTGTCCTAATGGTTTTGCTAAATATTGTTTTGCAGTTATAAAACCAATTAGATTATCTAAAATAATTAGGAAAATACTTGGCAGTAATTTTATTGATGCTAGTTACGCAATGGAAGATTTATTCACATTTAGTGCTGGTGATAAGCTTGAAAAAGAGTTGCTAAACGAAGTTAAATCTTGTTTCAATTTTAAAAAGGAAAACAAATTTGATTTAAGAAAAACCATGTTAGAAACCTTGCTACCACTAGAAGACGATGTTAGCATAAAATATACCGATGATTCCACGGCTTTAAAATCAGAGAAATTACCATATTCTTATTATTTTAACCATAAATCTGAATAACAAAACAATAAAGTCACCATCATATTATTGGTGATTTTATTATGGAAAAAAGCTTGTGGCAAAAAGATAATAATTTAAAAGACTTAGATTCGGTAAATAGTAATATAAGTGCTGATATATTAATAATAGGTGCGGGAATAACTGGAGTTACGACGGCTTACAACTTAATAAACTCTGGTTTAAACGTAATCTTAATTGATAGAGGAAAATGTTTTAACGAAGTTACTGCTAAAAGTACTGGTAAAATAACTTATTTACAAGACCTTAAATACCAAGATATTTGTAACATTTATAATTATGAAACCGCAAAATTATATTATGATACACAAAAAGAAGCGATAAAAATCATTAAAAAAAACATAAAGGACAACGAAATTAATTGCGATTTTGAAAAATCAGAGTCAGTAACTTTTACAACAGACGAAAAGAAAATACCAAAGTTTATCGCGGAAGAAAACCTCTTAAAATCATTTGGAGTTAAATACTCAAACAATTGTGATTTAATAGATGATAATAAGATAAAACATTTAATATCAGTTAAAAACACTTACGTTTTTAACCCGGTTAAATATTTAAAAGGTTTATTAAAAGTAGTTAAAAGTGCAAATAACATAAAAGTATATGAAAATAGTATTGCAACGAAAGTACGTAAGGATGCTAAATCATACACAGTGATGGTAAACAATTTTGAGGTAAAAGCAAAAAAAATAGTGGTAGCTTGTAATTATCCATTTTTTACAATACCAGGATTTATACCTTTAAAAACGTATTTAAAGCGTTCTTACATAACCGCAACGAAAGTTGATGACCACGAAAAAATAAATGGTATTACCGGAACAAGTCCAGTGATATCTTTTAGGTTTTACGAAGAAAAAAATAATAAGTATTTTATTTATTTATCTAATACTTCAAAAATTAGTAACAAACTAAACCACGAAAAAAACAACGAAGAAACTATTATAGAATCAAAAAAAATAACTGGTAAATTCCCATCTTATAAATGGATGAACATGGATGTTATGACAAATGATTTTTTGCCTATAATTGGAAAAGTATCAGATGAAGATTCAAACGTTTTTATAGCAACGGGCTATAACGCTTGGGGCATGACAAATGGTACTATCGCGGGTAAAATAATATTTGATTTAATAAGAAAAAAACAAAATAAGTATACCAATTTGTTTAGTCCAAGTCGTGTTTTAAACGCTAAAAAAATAAAAAACTTTGCGATTAACACCTTAGGTTCAAACGCAAAAGCTTATTTACTAAACATTATTAAAAAAAATCCATCTTGGTATAAAGATAAAGTAATTGTAACTAAAGAAAACAAAAAAAGAATAGGAATATACTTTGATAAAGATGGAAGAAGTCACAAAGTTTTAAACGTCTGTCCTCATCTTAAATGTTTCTTAAATTTTAACATGGTTGATAAAACTTGGGATTGTCCGTGTCATGGGTCTAGGTTTAACATTGATGGAAAAGCAGTTAAAGGACCTAGCCAGTATGACATAAAAATAGATGAAACTAAATAGTAAAGCTGGTTTTGTTTATCGTATCAATTAAAAAATCATCGTTAGGAGTTTTGTTATCAAGAAAAAAACCATTACATATTTTTCTTCCTTCTTTATTGTTAAAAAAACCAAAATTATCGCTAAGAACGTTTTTTCTACTTAAATAAAAATCACATTCATTTATGATTGAAAAAGTTAGAATGTTAAAAATATAAATATCTATTTCTTTTTTTATTCCATATTTATTAATGAACTCTTGAGATAAATCACCTACGTCAAACAAACAAGTTTTATGTCTTTTAAAACTTGCATTATCAAAATCTATAATATAAGGATTCATACCTGATACCATTATGTTAGAACCAATTAGGTCTGAGTGAATTATTCCAACTTCATGCATTGATAAAATTAAGTCTTTAACCTTTTTAAGTAAGTTTACTTTTTCTTTTATTGGATATTGTTCAAACGCACTTATATCTTTACCATCACAAAAATCCATTAAATATCTACTTATTTTATCCTTTTTTTTGATCCAAAATTTCGGAGTACATAAATTAGGATTTTTTATCTTACTTAGTTCATCTAGCATTCTTTTTTTGCCGGTTAAATAAGAAGAATCTTTAAACTCTTTACAAACGTAAAGCTTACCATCAAAGATACATCGCTTAATGATACCATAAGTGCCAGAAGAGTAAGCATCTTCATCTATAAACATTAAATCTTCATAATTAATTGTTTGCAACATACCACCAACTTTTTAACATGTGTTTTATTTTATCATAAAATATAAATATGTAAAGATAAATAATTGCGTTAAAGAAGCAGGAAAATCGCTTGCTTAACTTCAGTTTTTGTGTTACAATAGCACGTAGTTAAAGGCAGTGAAGAAGAGTAGTAATAAGAAAAAAGCCGATAGAGAGTTAGCGTATGGTGGAAGCTAATGGTGTAATATCTTATGAATTCGCTTTGGAGCTTAATAACCTAAAGTTATTACGTTTAGCTTGCGTTAAAAGT
>CASEKZ010000085.1 GCA_949288625.1 uncultured bacterium
AAAACTACTCCTATTATTATTCCTTTTTTCTTGTTCATAAGTTACCTCCACTACTATTTTTTACATGTTTATAATATCATATACCCCCACCCCGGTCAATATTTTTATCAATTATGGAAAACAAAACATAAATAAACTTTAATACATTATAAGAGTTAGCATTGCTGCCAGAAAGTTTTGAATAAAATGCATTGAAATTGAAACAAAAATATTATTTGTATCATAATATGCTTTAGCTAAACACATACCTAATGTTGCGTACTGAAACACGTAAATTATGTTACTAATTGAGGTTAAATCATTAACAACATGTAATGCTCCAAAAACAAAACCACTAATAATAATAAAAGCTATTTTATTATTAAACAGTTTAGAAAATGACAACCTAAAAACCGTCTCTTCCGTTATGGGGGCATAAATACATGATAAAATAACCGTTATTAAAGGAATTTTAGTAAACATTACGTTAATTGTCTCTTGATTAGATGATACACCCTCACCATTTATCAAAACAATTGGAATAGCAACTAAAAACATTATTCCAAGCATAATAAAATATCTTTTTATTATAAATGGTAAATAAACCTTAATGTTTTTAATAAAAACTTTAAAATCAGAAGACAATTCTTTATAATATAATAGTAATATACTAATTAATATAACTACGTAAATAACGTATGAAGGTATCTTATTAAAGAAACTAAGCTTTGGCAATAAAGATATAATTAAAACAAAACAAATAACCGTAACTACCGATTTTATTATGTCTATTTTAGATGCTTTAACACGTTTTATTTTTGGTAAGTTACTTTCCTTTTTATCTTTTAAAGAAGACAGGAAAACAAAACCTAAAACACCAGGTATTATCGGCTCTAAAAACAGCCATATACTACATATCCATATTTTTAAATTATTTTCTTTTAAATAAGAAATATCTTTTTTAGATTCTTTATATAACAAATAAGTAAAGTAAGCACTTATCAAAAGCATGAAAACACTAGGTGCGTATCCATAAGTATTAACCTTATTAATAGAATAATAAATAAGTGTTACAACAATATAAATAATCTCTAATAAACAAGCAATTTTTAGATATATTCTTTTATCTTTCATGTTTCCTCCAACTTTTAACAATTAAAATGTATATCTTCGTTAATGTTTTTTTCAGCCTTTTTAAACATCTTTTAATTTATATCTATAAAATGTTAATAATGCTAAAATAAAAACTACACACCAGCTAAAAATCCAAAAATCATGGTAATTAATCTTTCATACCTCATTTTATTACCTCTTATAACTAGTATAACATAATTCATGAATTTCTACTAATTAAAATAACGTCAGTTCCTATTTTCTTTATTTGAGACCAAGTAATTGATACTTCATCCCCTCCCCTTAACATACCAATTAATCCTTTTTTATCATTAACAATCATTTTTAAAATATTACCGGTATCATTTGATATTTCAACGTCTATTACGTTGCCTACTTTTTCTCCGGTTAAAATATCAACCACATCCTTATTCTGTAAATCTGATAAGCGCACCATAATCACCATTTAATTATATGTACTAATTGTATAAAAAAACACTTTTTAGAACATTACAAAAAATAGAAAGGTGTGAGTCTTATAGCTAAGCATAAAGTAGAAATTACCGGAATTAACACTAGTAGCATCAAAGTATTAACTGAAGAAGAAAAAAAGGACTTATTTATAAAACTTAAAAATGGTGATAAAAAAGCAAGAGATAAACTTGCCGAAGGAAACTTAAAATTGGTACTTTCAATTCTAAAAAAATACCAAAACCGAACCGATAACATGGACGATTTATTTCAAATTGGATGCGTAGGGTTAATGAAAGCAATTGACAATTTTGATTTATCACATAACGTTAGATTCTCAACATATGCGGTACCCCTTATTTTAGGTGAAATAAGACGATACCTAAGGGACAATAGCAACCTTAGAATATCACGCAGCGTAAAAGATTTAGCATATAAAATACTAAAATTAAAAGAAGAACACTTCATGATGACTGGTCGTGAATTAAGTAACGAAGACGTAGCTAAAAAACTAGGTACAGATGAAATTGAAGTAATCATCGCACTTGATGCAATGCGTGATCCGGTTAGCATGTTTGAACCAATATATAACAACGGAGGCGAAACGATTTACCTTGAAGATCAAATTGAATCAAAAAAAGATAAAAGTACCAACTGGGACATCGTAATTTCATTAAACGATGCCATAAAAGAACTTAAAGGAAAAGAAAAAAGAATAATAACAGATAGGTATTTATTTGGCAAAACACAAATGGAAATAGCAGAAGAAATTGGAATATCACAAGCACAAGTATCTAGGTTAGAAAAAGGCGGAATTGAAAACATAAAAAAGAAATTAATGTGATTGACATAAAACATTTTAATCATTATAATAACCCTAGGAAGTGATAATATGTTTAAAGATGATGAAATGGGATTGGATATATACATAAAATATGATCAATTAGTTAGGTTATTTAAAGATAAACATACAGCATCTTCGAAACTAAATGAATTAAAAGAATTTTTACAATATTTTAATAATTGCTATGAAAGATTTAACAATGAAGAAAAGAAATTAATAAAAAACGTTATTATGATTGCAGAAGGAATCATAAATAACGTTAATAATAGATATAAATATGTTCAAGAAAGACTTAGTGAATGCATAATGCTAGTTAACGAAATAAAAAACAAACAAAAAGGGCCTACAAAGTAAGCTCTTTTATTTGTGGTATAAAGGAGTAAGTAGTGTTTTTTTGAGTGTATAAGTAGTAGTTAGAAGTACCACAATTCTAACTACAATCTAATTATATATAATAAATATTAAATTTTTATGTTAAAATTATTAAATGTTATTAAAACTATGCACTAGGAATAATAAAAATAATACTTAATCCCCCAATATCATTATTTTCAGCGTATATTGTTCCGCTATGAGCACTTATTATTTGTTTACATATTGAAAGACCTAAACCAGATATCTTCCTTGAAGGATCGGTTGTGTATAATGGTTCAAAAATCTTCTTAAGGTCGCTTTCATTTGGTATTCCACCTGCATTATCCAAAATCTCAAACTTTATCTTTCCGTTTTTATATTGAATATCAACGTTAATTACACCAGCTTTATTTTTAAAGTGAGTAACACTATTTGTTATTATGTTACTAAACACCCTTTTTAACTTTATGATATCAACACACACATGTTTATTATCACAGCTATTATTTATTTTAAGAATAATATTTTTATCTTTTAATTCTTCTTGAAAATCCTTTTTTATACCATCACATATATCATTAATACTTATGACCTCAAGTTTAAGAGTTTCCTTAATATTACAGCTTTGATAATCATCAAACTCTTCTAATATTCCCTTCATCAAAAGCGCCTTATTATATATTTTATTAACGTAATTTTTCTTTTTATCATTTGGTAAATCATTATTCTTAAGCCGGTCAGCATAACCTATAACCGAGGTAAGCGGTGTTTTAATGTCATGAGAAATTGATGCAATAATTTGATTTTGGTATTCCTTTTCAATTTCTAGTGAATCAACCATATCAACGAACGTATTTTGAATCTTTTGCATTTTCTTTGGCATCTTTCTTTTAAACGGCCTTTTACCATACTTATAATCATTCATATCATTGGTAATCGTCTCAATTGGATCAATTAGCTTTTTAGAACTTATTAAAAAGGCGATTATAACAAACGTAGAAACTAATATTATTTCATAAACGATAAAGTTTCTTATGAATCTCATTCCTGGCAATATTGATATTTTAGAGTACGTAAGTTCATATTCATCATCTTCAATATAAACTATCATAGTAGATGAAAAAAGCTTATTAAGGTCTTTTTTGTTAGTATAAACAACGTTTCCTTCATCATCTTTTAAAGAAACATATCCACCATGATTCTGCATATATAAATCAATTTCATTTAGAGCTTCATTAATTGTTTTATCTTCTATTACTTTTGAAATAGAATATAAATTTTCAAAATTCTGGTTTTTTGCACCTGTTATATCTGAAAAAATTTTATCTGATAAATAAAAATTATAATAAGAAAAAAGAAGTCCTGAGTTAATTGCAAGCAATATTATTACAAATAAAAGGGTTATTGTTTTTGATTTTACTTTTTTCATTTTTATCCTCTAATGAACTTATAGCCCATACCCCATATTGTTTTTATGTATTTTTCATCATTATCAAGCTTGTTTCTTAAACTCTTAATATTAACGGCAACAGTACCAATATCACCATAATTATTCTTCCATACACTTTGATAAATTTGTTCTTTAGACAAAACTATTCCAGCATTTTCCATCAAGTATGATAAAAGCTCAAATTCCTTTGTTGATAACGATATTAATTCATCATTTTTATAAACCTCAAAACTTTCTTTATTAAGTTTTATCTCTCCTATTTCAATTATGTTGTTTTTCTTCTTATTATCAATTCTTTCTTCCCTTCTTAAATGGGCTTTTACTCTTGCCACTAGCTCTTCATTAATAAATGGTTTAGTTATGTAATCATCAGCTCCAACCTCAAAACCAACAAGCTTTGATGAAAGAGTGTTTTTAGCAGTTACAAAAATAATTGGACAAGAAGTAATACTCCTAATCGTTGCACAAACCTCAGTACCAGACAAATCAGGCATCATAACATCTAATAAAATAAGGTCATAACAATCGTTTTTAACAGCGTTAATTGCATCAACACCACTATTCTTAATCGTTGTTTGATATCCTTCGTCCTCCAATATATCAGAAATTAATTCTGCAATATCATTCTCATCATCAACAATAAGTATTTTTTCCATTATAAATCACCTTCATTAACATTATTATAACATCATAAAACATAACTTTAAATTAAAAATTATTAAAAAAAGCAATCCCAAACCACAGGATTGCTAATACTACCACCAACTACAATACTACGTAATTGGTTTACTACAAATACTGCCATTTACTTCATCAGCTACAAACCTCATAGCTGATACATACATGATATCACAACCGACTTATTTTGACAATACTTTTATATCAAAAAAAGACCTTTTTGGTCTTACTTACAAGTTCCTTCTCCTGGGTTATCGCCTTTTTGGTATGTTTCACCTACTAACTCACACGATGTTTTCGTAATCGAATCTTTTAAGTAACCACCAAATACCTTTATTAAACTAACGGCAATAACGGTAACAAGTGCAATAATCAAAACATATTCTACTAATGCTTGACCATTTCTATTCATTTTTCTCATATTCTAACACCTCATATTATACTAACATTAGTTTATCATTTAACACGTTGTTTTGTCAATCAATTTTATCGTGATACGATCTTATGGTTTACATGTTTCTTTTAAAATGATATGATTTACTTGGTGATACAATGCTTAAATTTAAGAACGTAAACATAAAAGTTGCTAATACATTTAAAGACAGATTAATTGGATTAATGTTTAAAAAAGAAATTAAATTTGGCTTATTATTCAAAAACTGTAAAAGTATTCATACGTTTTTTATGTTAAAAGAAATAGACGTTGTTGCAACTGATAAAAAAGATAACATAATAAAAACATACAAAGATGTTAAACCAGGGCGAATACTAATAGCTCCTAAAAACACTAAAAATATATATGAATTACCAAAAGGCACCTTAAAATAGTGCCTTTTTTATTTACCTTGCCTTTGCTTTTACGTAATACCTTTCCTTACCACCTTTAGTACACGTAACTAAAGTTACAATCATATCATCACCATTTTCCGGTTGCGCTAAATAACTTGCATCATCTATCGTTGTAACACCATACTCATAAACGTAATAATCAACGCTTTTACCAGATAAATCAGTAATGGTTACCTTGTCATTTTCCCTTAGACGATTAATCTTAATAAAGAAATTCCCACGCATAAAATTATGCCCACCAATTGCTACGTTACCTGACGTATTTAGTTCTGGCCCTGATATTTTTACAACCGATGCATCATATGCTCTTTTAGTATTTTCTTTTAATATTGGCTGATATATATTTATTTTATTTATTCTAATTTTACCTAATACCGTGTACGAAACACCATCATAAGTAGTTGTTATTTCACTTACTTGAGTATTATTATTTTGATTTTTTTCTATTTGCTCATCTACTTTATCAATTATTCCATCCGCAACTTCCTGACGCTTTCTTTCCCTAAAATTACTATATATAAAAAGTCCAACAAAAACATAAAGAGCTATAATAATTAAAACAATTATCACGTTAAATAACTTCTCTTTGTTTACCTTATCTATTATACTTAATATTTTTTTCATACGCCCTCCTTATACCTTAATTATTGGCTTTAAAAGGTCATAACCGAAAAAATAAACCAATAAACCAAGTGCTACCAATAAAATTAATGATATATATACACCAAGCATAAAACGATCCTTCTTTTTAGTTTCTTTTTCGTTTGATACATCTACCAAATCCATACTATCATTCATAATTAATCACCACTATCCTTACTATTTGTATTATCAACGTAAATTAATTTACCCTTATAATTATAATACTCATTTTTAACTATTATATAATTTTCATAAGCTTCATACTCAGCGTTAAACGAAGTAATATTAATTTCTGCTAAATTATTAGACGTAATAATTAAATCATTAGCATCTGTAGAAGCCTTAAACAATGGGTATAAATCATTAAACACGATGTCATCATAATAAGTATCATTTACCCTTTTACCTTTAGAATTATAAATAGCATACCGGTTATCTTTTCTAACGGCATAAAATACGTTATCACTAGATGCGCTCATTTTTTTAACGTTACCATTTGCCATTTTTATTTCATTATTTTCAAAATTAATTATTATTTTGCCATCCGTGTTTATAACACCATAACCATTCGTAGTTTTTGCTATTGCCTCACCATAAGAATCAAATTCCGATGCCTCTATAAAACGTTCATCAGAAATTAAATTACCATCTTCATTTATATATCCGTAAGTTCCATCCGAAAACATAACTACTGCAGCACCATTTTTAAATGGCTTTACAAGTTCATAATCACCAGTTAACGTTTTAAATACCTCACCATTTCTAACCAGTACAATCTCATCTTGATTTTTCCTATAATTATGAGTTACATAAGCAAATATGGTATCACCATAATAAGTATTTTCCTCTCTTAAGCCACCTTCTATTTGCTCCATCGTTTTCGTACTGATATATTCATAAGTATGATTCTTAGTTAAAGCTTTTAATATTCCTGTTTCAACTGAATCAATCGTTAAACTATCATAATCATCAGACTCCAATAAAACCTTGTTATCTTGAACGTAAATATACCTTTTACCACCAGTTGAAGTAGTTTCATAAAAAACATTATTTACTTCTGGTGTTATCTCATTTAAAGTAGCAGAAGAAACAACCGTACCATCCGTAAGATTAACAATCAAAGAAGATGAGTTAACCTTTACCACCCCATACCTTTGATACTCATAATTAGTAACACTTGAAGATGATACTTCTATTATCTTATCATCACTATCGGTTAATTTATACTCATATATTTGCTTACCATCTAAGTTTATAAGTCCAACAGAATTACCACTAGTATATGTATAAACATCTTTTTGATACGAAATCATGTCATAAGTAAACTTTGTTTTTTCCCTTAAATCAGCATCTAATATACCATATTTTAAACCATTTTTGGTTGCCTTGGCCGCTATTATATCATTTCCTGCCCGATATATTGAAAAATAAGTTCCAGTTGGTACAACCTCTTTACCACCCTTATCAATAATAAGTGGTAAATTAGAAGAATCTTTTACAATTGCATAACCCTTTATAAAATTTTCTCCATATGAATACTTAGGATTAACAATCTTATTTCCAGTATAATCAATATAACCATACTTATTATTCTGAACTATTCTAATTGGTTGATTATTACTTGCATAAACTTTTAAGTTGTTTAAAACCTCACCCGTTTTATTAATAAAAAACTCAAACCCTAAAAGCATTACGATAATAACATATAACATTGCCTTTTTTACTATTTTTCTTGTCTTAGCACTTTTTATGTTAAAATCCTTTATCGAAGGCTTATACTCATCTAACTTTTCCCTAGAGGCATCAATTTCAACTTTAACATCACTTTTATCGGTACTTTCTAATAGTTTTTCCAACTCTTTTTCATCTTCTTTAGATGAATCCGTTGTTTCAGAAAGGTCAATAAAATCAAGCATCTCATCTATCTGATTAGAGACTTTTTCATCCGCTTCAAAATCAAGAGTTTCAATTTCTTCATCTTTATTTTCCACAGCATGACCCTCCTTTTTAGTATCTAAGATAATTTTATAATAAAACTAGGTAAAAGACAAGTTAACTACCATATAAATGTAAATAAAAACCAAGCTTTATTCGCTTGGCTTTAACTCACTTGGAAATCCAATACTTGCCCACTTATCATTGAACCTGGTTTTATCACCTTCTATTATTACTTCGGTTAAAGGAGCTCCAGAAAATGCATTTTGCCCTATAGTTTCAACACTAGATGGTATTGTTATACTAGTTAATTTTGTATTATAAAATGCGCGTTCACCTATTGTTTCTAATTTATTTGACAATTTTATATTGCTTATAGTAGAACCGCTAAAGGCATTATCATCAATTACTTTTACGTTATTAGGAATAGTCATAGTATTTATATTAGCATCTGAAAACGCATTTGACTTAATTTCCACTAACGAAATAGGCAAGGTTATATTATCGATCTCTGCCTCAGTAAAAGCACTTTCGCCTATTGATGTTACCGCATTACCAATTACTAGGTTATTTATTTTTGCTACTGCCGCAAAATTCTCTGTTTGAGCAAGAACGTTTGAATTCACATTAAACGTACCAATATTAGTACTAGCAAACGTATTAGGTATTGCATATAAAATCGTATTATTAATTGTAAGTTCCTTTGCGGTAATACCCATTAAAATAGGTAAAACAACAACGTCATTATCAATTACTAAATCAGTAACAACGGGCATATCAATAAGTAATTTTAAATATCTTTTAGTATAATCAACATCATTTAAGTCAGTTGGATTTTCTAAAACCAAATCATTACCACACTTTGAATCAGACATATTACTTGCGTTACATTCTCCGCTTTCATATCTTTCATAAACTTCTATAAATCGTTGTTTTATTTCTGGTTTACCACTAAATAAGGTAAGATATAAAACCCACGTTAAAGTATCACCTAAATCAGAACCAGTTGACGCATTATTAAAATTTAAACCATGATTAGCCAAATATTCAAACCCAAAATTAACAATCAAAGTTGCGTTTGACAAAGAAGCTAACCCACTAGGTGTTTCAAAATCATTATAATCTAGTTTTCCAATGGCTTTTATATGAACAGTACCATCACTATAAAAATCATAATAAGTATTAACATATAATCTATTTGATGCAATAATACCAGCATCTTTATTAGTTAAAACAACATCTAAAAAAGTACTATCATCTATGGTTGTTTCATATGTTTCATACCCATCTTTGGTAATGGTAACACTATAAGTATCCCTTGGAAATACGTAATTAAAATCCACAAAATTATTACTACTTACCATTACTTCTTTTGTAAAGACTTTGTTATCACTTTTAAAAGTTATAACAGCAATTCCTTCGTCTCCAGAGTCTTCTATTATGCTTCCTGTAACACTAATAAAGTTTTCGTTATCTACTGATATATTACATACTTTATTTATGAATTCTCCAGTTGCAGTACCCTCACTATTTGCATCACCAACACTACCAGTTAACCTTTTAACTAAGTTTGGTGATATTAAAATTAAAACCCCAATAACAACTAAAATAACGATTGCAATTATTAATATTATTACTTTCTTTTTCTTATTCATGCTACTCCTCCGATATTCTAACAAAATTATAACATAATAAAAAATATTTTTCAATTAAAAAGGAATGTTGATCATTCCTTAAATTCAAATATCATATCCATTATTTGTACTTTATCACCATATTTACAACCCATTTCAAGTAATTTATCATCAATTCCCATTTTTCTTAACTTTCTTGCAAAGCGAACTGCACCATCATTAGTAAACTTTGTCATTTTAAATAGTTTTTCTACTTCTTTTCCTTTTACTACGTATATATCATTATCCTTAGTAATGGTAAATGGTTCTTCTTTTTTAAACTTATATAAAACGTGTGATTCAAATTTTTCTTCATCAAATAATGGTTTTTCTTTTATTTTATCTAACTCCTCAGCAATTGCAATAAGTGCTTTATCAAGTCCCGTATTAGTTATTGCGCTAATTTCATAAACCGGTTTATTAATGACTTTTTTAAATTTATTTAAATTATCTTTAGCACCTGGTAAATCCATTTTATTAGCGATTATTATTTGTGGTCTTTTAATAAGATCTTTATCAAAATCTTCCAATTCTTTATTTATTACTTTATAATCTTCGATTGGATCTCTTCCTTCTTGACCCGACATATCAATTACGTGTGCAATAACCCGTGTTCTTTCAATGTGCTTTAAAAACTTATCTCCTAACCCTTCACCTAGTGATGCTCCTTTAATTAAACCAGGAAGATCCGCTGCCACAAAAGTTCTTTTATCAATCGTTCTTACAACTCCTAAGTTAGGTGTTAAAGTAGTAAAATGATATGCTGCAATCTTAGGCTTTGAAGCAGAAATCTTAGATAAAATAGTTGATTTACCAACTGATGGCATGCCAACAAAACCAACGTCTGCAAGCAGTCTTAATTCCACTTTTAAAGTTCTTTCCTCGCCAGGCTCTCCATGTTCAGAAAAATTAGGTGCCGGATTAGAAGGTGTTGCAAACGCGGTATTACCACGTCCACCACGTCCACCATGAGCTACTATAACCTCATCATCTTCCTTTGTTAAATCGGCTATTATAAAACCAGTATCATCATCTTTAATGGTCGTACCAAGGGGAACTTTAATAACAACGTCTTTAGCACCACGTCCGTTTTTATTTTTACCCTCACCATTAGCACCCTTAGGTGCCTTTATTAGCTTATTATACCTTAAATCAAGTAGCGTTCTAAGTCCAGGATCTGTTTTAAAAATAACGTTTGCACCGCGCCCACCATTTCCACCAAAAGGTCCTCCATTAGGGATGTACTTTTCCCTTCTAAAAGCGGTACAACCATCACCACCATTACCAGCCTTAACCTTAATTATAACCTCATCAACAAACATAAAAATCACCTTATTTCTATAATGCTTTTAATCATTGCTTAAATACAGCATCTAAGTAATATATATTACGATGCTCTTTATAATACTGCTTTTCAAAGTCTGTTAAAACGTTCTTTATTTTTCTTTCATCATTATGTAAATCCAAACTAACCTTTTCAAAAGAATACCAATATTTACTTAAGCTTTCTAGGGCTGATGCAAATAATATTTTGTTATCTGTTTTTAGTATTATGTGTTTATTTTTCTTAAATACCCGGTCATAAATCTTTAAATAACTTTCATGAGTAAATCTTTTTTTCTCATCTTGTTTTTTTGGCCAAGGTTCAGAAAAAGTTAAGTAAATAGTATCAATTTCTTTACCAAAAAAATTAACGATATCACTTGCGTTTGCACATATTATTTTTAAGTTAGGAATCATATTTTTATTTATGTTATTAACTGCTTGGGCAGCCTGTGACTTATCAAGCTCCAATCCGATATAATTAATCTTGGGATTTTGCTTTGCCATTTCTATAATAAAACTTCCCCTACCCATACCAAGTTCTAGACATATTGGGTTATTATTATTAAACTTCTTATTCCAGTTATTTTTATACAAAGAAGGATTCTTAACAACATAAGAACTATTATTTAATATTTCATCTGCGTTTTTTAAAAAGTTGTATCGCATAAACTTCACCTCTAATAATGATTGTATCATATTTTAGCAAAAAATAAATTTTCATTTTATATTTTGAAAAACTTCTACTAAAAAAATACGTATGTCATCAAAATAATCAAAAAAAATTCTACAAAACGTAGAATTATTTTTCAACGTATACACTTACTTGTTTTTTGTCTCTACCCTTACGTTCAAATTTAACATAACCAGTAATTAACGCGTATAAAGTATGATCTTTTCCCATACCAACGTTGTTACCTGGATAAATTTTAGTTCCTCTTTGACGATAGATTATTGATCCTGCTGGAATAAGTTCACCATCAGCGGCTTTAGCACCTAATCTGCGTCCAGCGGAATCACGGCCGTTATGAGTAGAACCCTGAGCCTTTACGTGTGCAAATAATTGGATTTGTAACTTAATCATAAGTTTTGCCTCCTATCTATAAAATTTTAATGTTTTTACTATAATCTTTTTGTAGTTCTACTAACATGTCTTTCATATTAATAAAAATCTTGTTTATAACGTCATCTCGTTTTAAAATTTTAGCTTCAATCAAACCAGGTTTATCAGTTACAGCAACTGATTTTTCATCAAGCTTAAGCGCTAGGTTTATACTTGTTATAGCAATCGTACTTACCGATGCACAAACGATGTCTTTTCCATATTCATCGTAATTAGCGTGACCAGATATTTTAAAACCATTAATTACGTTACCATCATAGTTTATTTTAACTTTGATCATCATGTTCACCAATTAACTAAGCGTTAATTTTAGTAATCGTAAGTTTAGTATATGGTTGGCGATGACCTTGCTTTTTATGCGAACTTTTCTTTGGTAAATATTTAAAGATAATAATCTTTTTTTGCTTACCATGTTTTTCCACTTTAGCTTCTACGGTAGCTCCTTTTACGTATGGAGTCCCAACTTTGTTATCAACCATAATTACCTTATCAAAAGTATACTTTTTACCAGGTTCAGCATCTAATTTTTCAACGTAAATACTAGAACCTTCTTCAACACGATACTGTTTGCCGCCGGTTTCAATAACTGCTTTCATAGACTTTTCCTCCTTCTTATATAATAGACTCACCATTAAGGTACATAATTGTTTACTTTAAACCTTTTCTGTGTGGTTGAAGAACAAGAAGTTCATTCAAACGAATTAATTTTATCATACATAAAGGGTTTAGTCAAATATTTTCGTTAGAATTTCTTTTTCAGTATAACGCTTTTTGCCTATTATAAAAACATGTTTTTTTTGTCTTCTTAATTTATCTAAATAAAAGCCATTAATTACCCTTTGTTTTTTACTTTTAGTAGAATAAGAGAATCTTTCAAATAAAAACCTATTAAACAAATGAGGAATATCTTTATAATACGTGATTAACTTTTTTATTAAAAAGACTAAAATCATTAAGTAACTAACTTCTATTTTTAATTTAAATAACAAGAAAAACATAATGGTTATGATAGTAAATAAAAATGACGTTAAAGACGTTATCCTAAGCGATAATTTATATGGCAGAAAAACGTTTAATAAAACGTTTATTATTTTTGAGCCATCAAGTGGTATTATTGGTAGTAAGTTAAATAAAAGAATAGAATAATGATACTTTCTTATTAAGCTTATCTCTTTTAAACTAATAATATCATTATCAAAGAAAAAAACAGCTGCTAAATAAAAAAGAATTTGAAACGTAAAACCAGATGTTGCAATTAAAAACTCTTCTTTAAATGATTTATCTATTTCATCATCATAAGTTATAAAACCACCACAAATGCCAAAACTAACTTTTTTTATTTTCCAGCCATATAACAAAGACGTTGTAACATGTCCTACTTCATGAATCAAAATTATTAAAAAAAAGATTAATACATCCTTAAACAAGCCCGATACAAAAGCTAAGAAAAAAACAATAAAAAGTTCCGTTTTAATCTCTATTTTTTTACAAGTACTCCTCATAAGATAAATATTTACCATCCTTTTCAAAAATCATGTATAGTTTTTTGTCAGCAACACCTAAAATTTCTCCTTTTAAAACGTAATCATACAAGCTAACGTTAAGATTATCTAAACACCCATAAGTAACATTAAGACCATTTTCATCTTGAATGGTAATCATGTTTTTATAATTCCCTTTTTTAACAACTTTAATCACAATACCACTTTTAATTGATGAAACCGTATAATTACTTGATACAAAAAGCATATAACCATTATTTTCTTTTTCAATTTTATCATAAGTTATTTTTTCATCTAACACAAGTCTTGTATCATCGTTAATAACGTTTTTAAATGGTACAACGTCTCCTAAATACTCTTTATAAACACCATATATCTTTGCAAAAGAAAGCGAGTTGTTATATACTATCTTTTCATATTTTTCTTTGTTTTTATCACTTTGTTTTATATATATAAGTGAGGCTAAAAAAAGAATAATCACAATTAAACACTTAATTAATACCGAAAAAATTAGTCTTTTTAAATAACCATCAGACTTTTTTTGTTCTTTAGTTTCAATTTTTTTGCTAAATGATTGAGGACCTATCATTACATATCACCTAATTCATTAATATGTACGTTTCTTTAATCTATTACCAAATACCCAATTTATGACACTAAATACTAAGTAAACTAATGAATAATATAATATATTTATAACAACCCCATCATATAATAAGTGAATGATTTCATAAATAGTACGTTTTTTTAATAAAAAGGTAAACAAAAGCAAGATCAAAACGTATGCAATAATAAGTATAAAATAACTAACTAATGATTTTATAAAAAAACTTTTTTCTCCTAGCATTTTATAAGATAAAAAAGCTAGAAAAACATAGATAAAACCATGAAGAAAAATCATGTTAAAATACATAAGATCATATATAACACCCGTTATAAAACAAGTTATATAAAATATCTTCTTATCTTTTACGTTAAAACTTCCTATAATTATTATTGCTATTACAAAAAACGGAGTAATTTCTCTTAATAAGTTAGGCACTAATCCTTCTAAGAAAACCGATATAATAAACATAATTATAGTTACTATCATTTTTTCTCCTTTACGATTGCAACAAATAACAAATCATTAAAATTAACGTTTGATTTAGCCCAAATGGTTTTATTAAGTCCATAATTACTTACTTCTTCTTTAACAACTTGACCTATATATACACCTTTATACGTTTCATTATCATACCCCGATAAAACAACTTTATCACCTTTTAATATATTATTTTTACTCATAACCTCAGTAATCATAAACAAACCAGTTTCCTCATCATAATCCCTTAACACCCCAGATACATTAGCATCTTTTGTTTCAATAATAACCGATATCATATTATTTTCTGATGTACCCGTAATTAAGTTTACCTCACACATTTTATCTGATACTTTACTTACAAAACCAATTAATCCCTCGCTTGATATAACAACATCATCCTTTTTTATCCCATCATCATAACCTTTAGAAACCTCTATTTTATCAAACCAATTTTTTAAAGTATGATTAGTTACCTGCGCTATTACATAATTACTTTTCGTTTTTTTTAAATCTAAATTTTTTCTTAATTCATTATTTTCTTTTTCAAGCTGATTTACCTTTGATGATAAAACGTTATCGCTAAAGCCATTAACAGAATAAACATTTGATATGATAAATCCATTAATCATACTAGATAAGTTTTTGAATCCTTTTTCTATTAAAAAATAATCACGATTCATTAAAGCAAGTGATAAACTAGTAAAAAGTAAAAACACTAGTGTTATAATTATCGTTATAACTTTCTTTTTAACGTTCTTTGCTTTAACATTTATCTTTTTTCGCATTGCTATTTCCTTTCTAACATGTTGTTTTCATAAAAGCTGTAATAATTATCATTACCAATTATTACGTGGTCAATAACCGCAATTCCTTGTAATTTTCCAATTTTAACTAACGCATCCGTTATGTTAATATCCTCATTTGATGGTATAACATTACCAGAAGGATGATTATGAACACATATAACATAAGCTGCTGAAGATAAATATGCATATTTAAATATTTCTCTAGGATGAATGAGACTTTTGTTTAAGGTTCCCTTAAATAATAACTTTTTATCAATTAAACGCTTAGCTTGATCTAAATATAAACAAAAAAAATATTCTTGATTAAGCCCAGATAACTCAGACCTAAAATGTTTATATATCTTAACCGCACTATTAAACCTTAAATTATTTTCAAGTGGTACCTCATCATAAACCCTTCTACCAAGTTCCAATGATGCGATAAATTCAATTGCTTTAACAGCACCAATACCATTTATTTTTATTAAATTACTTAAAGTTAAGTTTTTTAAATCAGAGACGTTTTTAACCATTTTTAATATTTGTGAAGCTAGGTATTTTGATGAATAATCCTTGGTGCCGGTTTTCATTATAATGGCGATTAAATCTTCAGTAGACAAACTTCTTGCACCATATTTAACTAGTCTTTCTCTTGGCCTTTCGCTTTCTGGGATTTGCCTTATTAACACATCACTCATGCCGAACCACCTCATCTTCATAACATGATAATATTTGGTTTTGAATCATTAAAAGTGAGTTTTCATCTTCCGCTACTTCTAGTAATTTTTCATATTCGTTTAGGTTTTGAATAAAAGAGTCACTATTTATCGTTACCTTTTCGAAAGTTAAATCAAGACCTTTAGAATGATATATGTCTTTTATTTTATTAATGTTTTTCTTAGTGGTTGAAATAGCAACATAAGCACTTACCTCATTCTCTTTTAAAATGTATATATAACGGTCAACCGCAGTAACGGACTCTTGCATTTTTTCTACCGAAGAATAAGTTCCGTACTTTAACATGTAAACTTCGTTGTTATAACTAATTACGTTTTGTAAATCAATCTTCTCATACTTATCAAAGGTAAGTTTTCCTAATAAAGCACCCGCTATCAAAGCTATAATAACCCAAATAATTGTTTTTTTCATATGTATCACCTAAATACATATTAAGTTAATATATTTAAAATTATTGTCGAAAAAAAGAGGTTTAGTGTTTTTTTACTAAACCCTCATTTTTTTTAATATTATTAAAATAATCAAATTGTTCTTTTATACGGATAGATACCTCATCTAAAGAAGATAAAATACAATCTTTATAAGTTTCCCACCAAAAATTCATTATTGCACCCGTTTTAAAACGAACGCAACCATCAAAGCGAAACTTTTCATTAGGAGCATGTAAAAACTCTAATTTTAAATCAGTAAACCGTAAATAATAAGAGTAACTTTTCTTTATTGAAGCGCATACCACATCATCTGAGTTTAATATTTCTTCCTTGTTATAATAAAACCAAAGTCCCGCTAAGGTGCCATCTGGAAAAGTTATCCCAGAATCAGCGTTAAATTTATTTAAATTATCAATTTTTAAAAAAAGATAAAAATATTTTCTTCTTTGTAAAATATCATAAGATGTTTTTTTTCTTCGATAATTTTTATATTGTTGCTTAATTGACTCATATGTTTCTCTTTTATAACTAAATATTTTCTCAATGTTATTTGCAAACCAAACACCCATTAACTCACCATTTTTAAACCTAACGTCAGACCTTGGATCAAACTTCTTTGGGTCTTTACAGCAAGCAAATTCATCTGCGATATCTTGAATTACTTTAACATAAAATAAACTTGTTTCCTTATCCATTGGTAACCAAGACAAATCATCGTTCATATTGCCACTTCCTTTTATGAATAGTATTATAACATATTCATAGCTTTACTATATTAAATTTTTTCTGTTACTTACTTTAACGCCAGCTTTTACGTAGACGTTAACTTTTGCTTTTTTAGTAATCTTACAAAAGCATAAATCCTTTATCACAATGTCATTATTAGCATCTAAATCAAACTTAGTAAGCTTTAAATTTCTTAGGTAATCATTAGTGTCAACGTTAATTCTTTTTACTTTAACATCATTTGATAAATAAAAAGTAAAACTATTTTCAATATCACTTAAATAATCAAACCTAGCATAATTACCAATAATAACCGATTGCCTTGGTTTCATTTGATAAGTTCTTGGTTTTATCTCTGATTTAAAAGATACTTCTTTTACCACCTTAGAAGGCTCATCAACCAAAAAACCATCATTAGATAAAAAGCCAGGAGTATCAACCAGCGTTAATTCATCATCTATTTTTATTTCGATGGTATCAAGCGTAGTATTGGTAAGAAAACTAGTTGTAACAAGCGGATTTTGAACCCCTTTCGCCTTAATAAAAGCGTTTATTAATGTGCTTTTACCAGCGTTTGTACCCCCAACTAAATAAACTTTATTTTTCTTATTATACCTTGCTATAACACTTAAAAGAAGATCAACGTTATAATTTTTTTTACCACTTACAAAAACAACATCTTTAACGTTTAAATCATAATTAGATTTTATATACTCATAAAGTTTTCTTTCTTTTACTGATTTGGGCAATAAATCAACTTTTGAAATAACAAGTATAACTTTTCCACCAAAACTATTAGCCATGTTAAGATTATCCATGCTTAAAACATCACATACGTATAAAATTAAATTATGCATACTTTTTATAGTATCAAACAATTTATTATAATCATTAGTATCTTTTTTTACAACTTTATAGTCTCCATAATTTTTAATTCTAAAGCATCTTTTGCATACTAAAGATACCTCATATAGTTCACAAGGAATGTACCCAGGAAAATCAGGATTACTAGTTTGTAATAAAGCGCCACACCCAACACACTTTTTAGTCATAATACCGACCTTTCTCTAGGTATTTTTTTTCCTTAAATGATTTAAAAATTCGCTTTTCAATTTGTCTGTTAAGCCATGTTTCTTTTTCGTCTTTTTCACTTATCGGATTAACCAAAATAGTTGTTATACCAACCTTATTACCACCATTTATATCAGTTAAAAGTTGGTCACCAACAGCTGCTACCTCTTCTTTTTTATAACCATACTTACTTAGTATGTACCGGTACTTAAAAGAAAATGGTTTTAGGGAAACACAAGCAATATCAACATCATAATAAT
Source organism: uncultured bacterium (assembly GCA_949288625.1). Classification (GTDB taxonomy): domain Bacteria; phylum Bacillota_I; class Bacilli_A; order RF39; family UBA660; genus Aphodocola. The sequence goes on from CASEKZ010000085.1 coordinate 19,035, forward strand.
CCCCAAACTTTTTAACTCTTTTAGGAAAATTATTTGAAAACAATATGATCTTAAAGTCCTTTTTTAAAGTATCAAATAATCGTTTTGTTTTCTTAAAAAACTTCTCTTCTCTAGCAGGAGTTATGGTATTATCGACGTCGAATAAAATACATTTTATGTTATTTTGTTTTAATTTGTCATAATTAATGGTAAAAATACTTTCTTGATAAATTGATGGAAGAAACCTTTTTAACATTAAACATCACCCTTTTCTTTTTTAGATAAACTGGTTTTTTTATACATTTTAATCCGGTTAAGCCTAGATGAACTATTAACATATTCATTATTCGTCATTAAATAGTCATACTTTTTTTCGTACGTGCCATTAGAGATAAAAATTTTATTAAGATTAATAATTTTTTTTGATACCTTACCCGCAATATAAAATAATGATATCATAATTATTAATAATGGTAGTAACTCAAGTACAAAAACTTGAAATAAATTATTATAGTTAATGTTTAAATTACCAAGTACACCCATTAAAACGTTAAACGTTCCGTGAATAAAAGATGGTATTAAAATAGCAAGTGAAAAATTAATATATTTCTTGTTTTTATTTTTTGAAAAACTACCAAGTGAAATAAAATATCCAATTACAATACCACAAATTACATGAAGAGGAACGGTTGTAAAATCTCTCATTAAAGCCAAACTAATGCTGTTTGATATGGTGTTTTCCGAAAACGCGTACATTATGTTTTCTAACCCCGCAAAAGAAAGTGCAATAAGCATCATATAAACAAGTCCATCATATATATCATCATAATGTTTATTATCAAATATAAACAAAAAGAAAATGGCTATTTTTGATAACTCTTCAATAAACGCCCAAACATAAGTTAAAATTACACTATTAGAAAAATAAGGCATAATAAGGTTTTCTAAATAACTTGCAAGAGCAATCGTTAAAATACCAGATAATAAACAAATTATTATGTTCTTGGTAGGCTCTTTACTTTTTCTATCGGTATATAAAACAAAACCAACCAAAATAAGCGTTGGAACAAGCGAAAAAACAAGAACCAATAAACGTTCATAAAAATAATAATGATCATTAAACAAATTAAAATCAAAACTTATATTTATCATAACTTCCCTTTCAGGTTAGTTTAAAAAAAACAATTTTAAACTAACCGTTCTTTGTGAATCTTTATCTTCCTTTATAATTTTGTAAAGCAATTGATAGTACACGACCTTATTATCTTGCTTTTTTGTTCTTAAAACTATTTTAGGTTTATTACCACTTGAAACGCTGATATACGAAACATAAGATAAAATCGTATTAATTATTACAAGAAAAAATATAATTACTAAAATAGCGTAACTTATTTTCTTTTTTTTCATATTATTATGCCCCTTTTATATTTTTTATTATAACATAAATAACCATTATTTTTTCATATAATTTATCAGGAGTGATAAATTTGTTTTTAAGTATTATTACCGAAATTATTAAAGGTTTATTAGTTGGAACAGGTAGCTACGGAAACAAGACGTTTCCTGATCCACTTGAAAAAGAAGAAGAAGATAAACTAATTAAACAGATGTTATCTGGTGATAAAAACGCGAGAAATAAGTTAGTTGAACATAATCTTCGTTTGGTTGCACACATCGTAAAAAAATATGATAATGGTAAAGAAGACATTGATGATTTAATAAGCATCGGAACAATAGGTTTAATAAAAGGAATAGATACGTTTTCAAATAAAAATGGTACCAAACTAACAACTTACGCAGCAAGGTGCATTGAAAACGAAATCTTAATGTTTTATAGGTCAAATAAAAAAAACGCAAAAAATATTAGTATCAATGAATCAGTTGGATTTGACAAAGATGGTAACGAAATTTCCTTTTTAGATATTTTAAAAACCCCTAACCCTGACTACGTAAATGATATTGATTTAAAAGATAACATTAAACTGCTTTATAAGTTTATAAACGTTTTAACATATAGAGAAAAAGAAATAATAATAAAAAGATACGGGCTATACAATCAAAAGGAACAAACACAAAAAGAAATTGCAAAAGAATTTAATATATCAAGAAGCTACGTATCAAGAATTGAAAAACGTGCTCTTACTAAAATCTTAAGAGAATTTATAAGAAATAAAAAGGATTAATGTTCATAAGCATTAATCCTTAAATATTATTTTTTTATTACGTATACTATTCCACCAATAAGTCCAAAAGCAACGATTGACAAAGCCATTATTATTAATGGGTTTTTTTCAGCAATAACGTTATTTGCCTTTTTCGTAGTACTACTTTCTTTTACGATGTTTAAAACGTACTGCCTTTTTGTTCCATCTTGTGCCGTAACTAATATTTTTACTTTAGAACCATTTTTTAAATCTTCGTTACCAGAAACACTTACCGTAGCATCAGAAGATGAGGTTTCATAATCTAGCGTTAATTTTTTAACCGAGTTAGCTATTTTAACGTTATATGAAAACTTATCCTCCTCAAATTTAAAATCATTACACTCTTTTATACTAAGTGACTTTAAGGTTGCATCAACCGTTAAAGCTTCTCTTCTTATGTTGATTACGTAAGCTTTTTTACTAGTTCCATCCTCAGCCGTAACAGTAATGGTTATCTTGTTGTTTTCACCCGCAACTAGTTCCTCCGTTGCGTTATTACTAATTACCAAGTTTGCATGACTATCCTCCATTGTTGCATCAACGTTAATAGTTCTTATGGTTGCATCAACAACCGAAGAGTACTCATATGTACTAGGTGAAAACGAAGGAGATAATAAAACTTCGTTACCGTCACTATCCGTTACGTGTAAACTAGATAAGTTAGCATTATTAGATTTTTGAGTTTGCGTAGTAGTGGTAACAGCAGATGTAGGTGCCGGAGGTTGAACCGTGGTATTTGCATTTATTGTAATGGTAATAGGGTCAGTAGAATCTTGCTCACTTTTATCCGAAAAACTAAAAGTAACCGTACCACTACTTTTAGCATAAAAAGTAACCGTACCATCACCGGTAACAGAGCTAACATTACCATAATTACCAGTATGTGACCTTTTTTCTATAAGAGATTCATTATAATCTAACTCATACTCACTTCTTTCGTTAGTTTTTGAAATTGTTAAGGTAAACGTATCACCTACCTTAATATCACTTTCAGCAACCGACAAAGTAGCCGCTTTTACGCTTATTGTACAAGCAAACATAAGTGTTATAGCTACAACTAGGCCTTTTAAAAATCTTTTCATAAAAACACCTCATTATTCTAAATATAATTTTAATATAAAAGTATTAATAAGTCAATTTTAAATCCAATATATTATTTTTTAAATAATTTTATCTACAATCTTTTGTATTTCTTCTTGAATATCCTTAATACTTGTCATTCTTCCATCATCATCACACTTTATAACGTCAAAGTTTAGATACTTTGCAACAAAACTAGAATTATCATAAACCTTTTTCATTAGGTTATCATCTCTTTCATGAACGTCGTTTTTAATGCCATCATTATCTTCTCTTTTTTTCCTCATGTTTGATATAACATCATAATCAGCCGTTAAAAAGATAACCTTATCTGGCTTTTTTAAAAATAATTTTTTATACTCATAATCCTCAACATAATTAATAAAGTTTATCTTTTCTTTTTCATCTTCCATCAGCGATGATTGATATATTTGACTTGACGTTGTGTATCTATCAAGAAGAATTACATAGCCTTCTTCGTATTTTTCTTTTAACTCTTCTTGCCAAGTAAGCGCTCTATCAACCGCATAAAAAGCGTTAACTAAGTATGGAGATAAATCTTTTGGGTTACCAAAATCACCATTTAAATATTGCTCTACTAACTTACCTTGCTTTGAATCGTAGGTTGGAAAATGATGAGTATGCACTTTTTTCCCACTTTTAAGTAAATATTCTTTTAACAAATTATATTGCGTAGTTTTACCAATGCCATCACAAGCTCCTTCAATTACTATTAGCTTACCTTTCATATAAAAATCCTCCTTGTTAATTATAACACGAAAAAAAGGTCTTTTTAAACCTTTTCTACGTCTAATTTAACCTCCATACCATTTAGGTTATACGTATCAGTTAAATCATCTTTTTTTATTAACTCTTTACTTAAAGTTTCTTTTTTAATCATGTTATCAAATAATTCTATTACCTTATTAAATGATGATGGGGCATCATAATATAATTTTATTCTATCCGTAACATCAAAATCCTTTTGTTTTCTTAAGTTCTGAACTTTTGAAATTAACTCACGGGCAATACCTTCATTTATTAATTCTTCTGTTAAATTAGTATTTAAAATTATGAAGTTATTTTCGTCTTTTACAACGTCATAACCTTCTTTTGCAGATACTCTAATATCCACCATTTCTTCTGTTACGTCAAATAATTCATCATCTATCCTTATCGTTACAGCCTCACCATTTTGAATAAACCTAACGTCTTCATCAGTTAGTTTTTTAAGTTCTTCTTGATAAAGTTTAATCTTAGGTCCAAATATTTTACCTACCACCTTAAAGTTTGGCTTAACTTCAAAGTTCATGTACAAAGATAAATCAGATACGTAAGTTATCTTTTTAACGTTTAACTCTTCTTTTATTAACTCGTCTAAGTCTCCAATTAAATCTTTATCT
>CASEKZ010000086.1 GCA_949288625.1 uncultured bacterium
AATTTTAAAGTAAACTTTATTTCAAATCTAAACCTCATAAACATCACCCGCTTTCTATTCTTTTAAATAAAAAACGGAAAACAAAGCTAGTATTTTTACTTACTTTATCATGTTAATTATTCTACGTATTTTTTTAAAATCCCCTAAATTTTATAATAAAGTTAAAAAAAGCAAAATAAAATTTGCTTTTTTTAATCACACTTTAATACATCATATAATACGATTTGTAGTTTAGAAAATCTTTTTTCTACTTTTCCGCTTATTTTATAAACCCCAGGTACTACTATATTAAAATATTTATTATAAACTCTAGGAAACATTACAAGTTCTACATTACCAAAAGAATCACTTGCATTTATAAACATCATTTTTTCATTATTTTTAGTTGTTACTTCTTTTTTTCTTTCAAAGTATAAAACCATTTCAACGTTTTTATCAAAATGTTTTTCTAGTGTTTTTGTCGTTATAACGTTATCAGTAATGTATTTACTTGTTGGGTGATTACTTATATAAAAACCAAATATTGCCATCTCATATTTCGTAAGCTCTTCTTTAGAATATTCATCATAATCTTTTATCTCCGGTTTTAAAACTAAAGACTCATCTAAATCATTACATAACTCCGCGTAATTAATTGCATCACTTAAGTTTTCTATTAATGTTCGTCTTGTTTTTTCAAAACCATCTAACGCTCCCGATAAAATAACGTTTCTAATTACATCTTTACCGTTTTTATAGCATCTTTTAACAAAGTCAAGATAAGATGTAAACCTACCATTTTTTTCTCTTTCATTTACTATTTCTTTAGCGGTTAACGTACCTACACCTCTTATTAAAGATAATGGATAAATAAGTTTATCATCCTTTATTTCGTACTTATCCGTTGATATATTAATTACTGGAGGTAAAACATTAACTCCTAATCTTTTACATTCATTTATTAAATTTTTAGTTTTTGAAGATGAAGATATATTGTTATTTAAAAGTTCTGTTTCAAAATATAAAGGATAATGAACTTTTAAATATGCCATTTTATATCCTATTATTGCGTAACTAGCAGAATGTGCTTTATTAAAACCATAATTTGCAAAACGCAATATTAAGTCATAAACTTCGTTTGCTACGTTACTTGTGTAACCTTTTTTCATACTTTGCTTTATAAACTTTTCTTTAAAAGATAATAATATGTCTTCTTTTTTCTTACTCATTGCTCTTCTTAATTCATCAGCTTCTGCGTAAGAAAAACCAGCCATCTTAACCGCTATTTGCATTATCTGTTCTTGATATATAATAATTCCATAAGTACTAGATAATATTTCTTTTAAATCATCATGAATAAATGATATTTTTTCTTTTCCATGGCGTCTTAAAACATAACTTTCAATGTTTTGCATTGGACCTGGTCTAAATAATGCAACCGCAGCGATTAAATCATCTAACTTATCTGGTTTTAACCTTTCTATAAAACGTTTCATTCCAGATGATTCAAACTGAAATACCCCATCTAAATTACCACTAGAAAAAAGTTCATAAGTTTTTTTATCATCAAGCGAAATATCACTAAACTTAACGTTTCCTACTCTTTTTATTATTTTATCTATCACACTTAAGTTTTTAAGCCCTAAAAAATCCATTTTTAGAAGTCCTAACTCTTCTATGTAATTCATCGTATAACCACAAAGGTAAATATTATCAGAGCATGCAAGGGGTACGTAATTACAAAGTTTTTTACTTGATATAATAACTCCTGCCGCATGGACGGAAGGATGTCTTTTAAGTCCTTCTAAATGCATCGATATATCATAAACTTTTTTTAAAGATTCATCTTCATTTAATAATTTTACAACCATTTTATTATCTAGTTGTTCTTTTAGGCTTTTCTTATCGTCAAAATTCTTAAGTAAGTTATCTATTTTAAACGTTGTTATATCAAATATTCTTGCAACGTCTCTTATCACTTGCTTTGCAAGTAAATTAGAAAAAGTAATAATACCTGATACTTTATCTTTTCCGTACCTTTTTACAACGTAATTAATAACCTGGTCTCTTTTTTCAGCATCAAAGTCTATATCAATATCAGGCATCGTAACCCGCTCAGGATTCAAAAACCTTTCAAATAACAAGTCATACTTTATTGGGTCTATATCAGTTATTCCAAGCGAGTAAGAAACCAAACTTGATGCCGCACTACCCCTTCCAGGTCCAACCATAATACCATTTTTCTTTGCGTATTTAACGTAGTCCCACACTACTAAAAAATAATTACAAAAACCCATGTTTATTATAATGTTAAGTTCATGTTTTAACCTTTCAACATACTTTAAAGTAACATTGCCATTTAACCTTTTTTTTAGTCCAAACACGCATAATTCTTTTAAGTATTTTTTTTCATCAAAAGATTTATCATCATTATAAACTGGTAATAAATCATCTTTCTTAGGTATTAAAACGTTACATAATCCGCAAAAGTAAGCAATGTTTTTAACATCATCCGTGCTTAAGTTTTTAAGCATACTAACATCGTCTAAAGAATCATAATCAACTTCTTTTATTTTGTATAAATACTTTAAATATTTTATGTCATCTTTTTTTATCGTAAGTGTTTTTTTTACATACACCTTATTACCATCAATACTTTCTTTTTCTTCTTTTGTTTCATAACCAATAAATATATCACTTACATACCTATCAAACAATTCTTTTTTTTCTTTATATAAATACGGAATAACAATTACTATATCATCTAAATAATCTTTTAAAGTTTCAAACGTTAAGTTTTTTTCACTTATTAAAGTATTTATATTACATAAGTTTTGATAACCCTTATAGTTTTTTGCATAAAGTAAAAACGTCCCATCTAAGTTTATTTCTAAACCAATAATAGGTTTAATGTTATTTTTCTTACATTTATTGTAAAACTCCATTACGCCATACAAGTTATCATCACATATCGAACATGCATTAATGTTAAACAAGGAAAGTTCGTTTATTAAATCATCTATTTTTATTAAACTAGATAATATAGAATAGTCAGTTTTTATCCATAAAGGTATATAATTCATAAAATTCACTTTCCTTTCTAATAACATTTTACTACAAATATTATTTTTTTCATATTTTAATTTGACTATTTACCCATAATATGGTAAAGTTATAAAGCAAACACGTATTTAAGGAGGAATTAAATATGGCTAAGAAAGTATCTAACAAAAAACCATTATTTGGAAACAAAAGATCTCACGCGTTAAACGCAACAAAAATGAGACAAAAAGTTAACATGCAAAAAGTAACATTAAATGGTGTTACCGTAGTAATGAGTGCTAAAGAAGCTAAAAAATTTAGAAAAAATAACGCTGAATAATAAAAATACTTCAAACAAAACGTTGAAGTATTTTTTATTATCTTTTATTTATTTGTGTTTTAGAATCAAAGGTTCCAAAAGAAATAATTCCTCCACCTTCATTAAAAATGGTATTGCTATTTAAATCAACTTGTTCTAAATCATTTGATGCAAACGCCATCATACCTATTTCAACTAAACTATCTGGTAATTGTAACTGACCACTTAAACCAGCATTATAAAATGCGTAAGGCAAGATTTCCGTTACTCCTTCTTCAAATATAAGCTCGTCTATTTTAACGCCATAAAAACTAAATTCCCCTATTTTTTTAACGGATGAAGGTATTATAACCGTAACCCCTTCCAACCAACTTTGTAATCCTCCTATTAAAGTTAAATAATGGGTTGCTTTATCATTATCTAAAGACGTTATACTTTCTCCTTTTTTTGATTTATAATAAATTTCTTCTAAGAAATCAAAATCTATTTCTTCGCCAGCATAATCTGGTGGTAAGGCAAATGCTCCAGACTTTATTTCAGTTATCCAGTTAGGTATTTGTATATTACCATCAAAATCATCATTTACACCTACTACAACGGTTCCTTCGATTATAAGACCATTTTCATAAGAAGTTTCTGGCTTATCATCTGGTGTTTCATCCGGTTTATCATCTGGTTTTGTCTCTGGTTCTTCTACCTCTTCATGTGAAGGACATTTAAATTCTTAATCTATTTTGTACTCATAACCATTAAAAGTATATTTTGAATCTTGCAACTTATAATCTTCTTGCTCCTTAGCTTCATCATTTTTAAATACATATTGATTACTTAGTTTATTTTCATCTGATCGGTTTTCACCATTTTTTGGATTAGTAACGTCTTCCTCAAGATAATCATCGTCAACCAATTTTTCCACCGAAACACAAGTTATTCCTTCTTTTAACATATAAGCTTTTGCTATTTCAGTAATGTCTTTAGCTGCTAAAAACCTTGCCTTTTCTTTTGAATCATTAATGCTTTTTATAACAGCTGTTGTTGCTATTGCAAGTATTACTGATAAAATAACTATTACTGCTAATAATTCAATTAAAGTAAAACCTTTTTTATTATTCATTAGTATCACCTATTTTCATAATAACATTATGATATCTTTTAGTCAATTTTATGCTTTTAAAAAAAGAAACCTTTACGTTTCTTTTACTTTTTGTCAGTTGATCCAAAGCCACCGGTGCGAACGCCTTGGGCGTTATCATCATCAGCTATTAAATATTTCATAAATATGCCTTGCCCTATTCTTTCACCTTTTTTTATGGTAATTACTTCATCTTTTACGTTGTAAAACGCAAAACTAAAAGCTCCGTCGTTATCTTCGTTACCATAATAATCAGCATCTACTATCCCAACACTATTGGCCATTACAAGACCTTTTTTCTTTGGGTTAGAGCTTCTATTACAAAGCATCAAGTACTCATCATCCATCATGTATGCCTTAAGACCGGTTTTTACCAATGTCGGGTTATCACCTTTCTTAAAAGGCTTTATTATGGTATCTTCCGCCGCCTCTATGTCATAGCCCGCCGCATGCATCGTTGACCTTATTGGTAAATTAATGTTTTTATCTTCAAAGCCTTTAGCTATTTCAAATCCTCTTGTTCTCACCTTTACACTCCTACTAAATCTTTTTTATCATCAAGTAATACTATTTTATTTTGTTTTAATGATTCTTTTACGTCAATTACCCTTTGATTTGTAGAACCACACCATTTTAATCTAAAATCATGTAATTCATCTTTATATTGTCCGTCTATTAATACGTCTATATAATTTAATACTTCTTTATCTTTTAGGTCCTTATCAAACAAAAAGCCAGACCACACCCAAACACTTTTGTTTGGATACTTTTCTTTGAAGGCTTTTGCTAACGAAGTTGTACCTTCTATATTCAAAGGATGCATTGGCTCTCCACCCAAAATTGATAACCCAACAACGTAATCTTTACTTGCTAAATCTAACACTTTTTTTATTGTGTCACAAGTAAATTCCTCACCTAGCTTAAAATCCCAAGTTTCTGGATTAAAACAATTTTTACAATGAAAAGCACATCCTTGCATAAATATCGATACCCTAACACCAGGTCCGTTTGATATATCCATCTTTCTTATTTTGTTATATCTCATAGGTATCTACGCATCCTTATTATCAATATGAATTACTCTTTCTTTTATTTCTTGTGTTCTTCCTTTATTCCAGAAGTTAGTTCCAATGTATCCACAAGTTCTTCTAGCAACGTTTAAAGTATCATGATTTCTATTACCACAATTTGGACAATACCATTCTAAGTCATCATCTAAAAGGATTTCTCCGTCATATCCGCATGCTTGGCAGTAATCAGACTTAGTGTTTAACTCTGCGTACATAATGTTATCATAAATAAACTTAATAACCTCCATAACGGCATCTAAGTTGTTAGTTAAGTTAGGGGTTTCAACATAACTTATCGCCCCGCCAGGTGAAAGCTTTTGAAACTCGCTTTCTAGTTTTAACTTGGTAAACGCATCAATTTCTTCAAAAACCGGAACATGGTATGAGTTTGTAATGTAATCCCTATCAGTAATTCCCTTAATCTTACCAAAACGTTCTCTTAAGCATTTAGCGAATTTATAAGTTGTAGATTCAATTGGAGTTCCATAAACGCTATAGTCAATGTCTTCTTTTTCTTTCCATTCTTTACACTTATCGTTTAGTTTTTGCATAACTTCAAGGCCAAATTCTTTACCTTTTCCGTTATCAGTATGAGAATGCCCAGTCATGAACTTAACACACTCATATAAACCAGCATATCCAAGTGATATGGTTGAGTATCCATGGTGCAATAACTCGTGAATACTTTCACCTTTATCTAATCTTGCTAAAGCACCATGTTGCCATAAAATAGGTGCAACATCAGAAGTTACCTTAGATAATCTTTTATGTCTTGCTTGTAAAGCTCTGTGGCATAACTCTAATCTTTCGTCCATTAACTTCCAGAATAAATCCATGTCTTTATCTGATGATAACGCAACATCAACTAAGTTAATGGTTACAACGCCTTGGTTAAACCTGCCGTAATACTTACCCTTTCCTTCTTCGTAGTTTTTAGCTTTTGCAATGTTTCCTAGGTGCATCGTTCTATCTGGAGTTAGAAATGATCTACATCCCATGCATGGATAACAATCTCCATCTCCATTTTCATTTATCTTTAATTCTTTCATTATCTTTTCAGATATATAATCTGGTACCATTCTTTTTGCCGTACACTTAGCAGCAAGCTCTGTTAAATAATAGTACTTGCTACCCTCATGAATGTTATCTTCTTCCAAAACGTATAGAAGTTTAGGAAAAGCAGGAGTAATATAAACGCCCTTTTCGTTTTTCATGCCTAGTATTCTTTGGTTTAAAACCTCTTCTATTATCATGGCAAGTTCTTCTTTATATTCTTCTGTTTCACCTAAGTACATGCAAACAGATAA
>CASEKZ010000087.1 GCA_949288625.1 uncultured bacterium
TATATGCAGTAAGTATCTTGTTTTCTTTAGCATCTATTTATTACTTTTTAAAAGATAGAAAAAAAGGAGCTATAATTTATATATTTTTAATGATTTTAATAACATGGGTTATTTTAACAACGGACATATTAACTGATAAAGCAAAACTACATATAAAAATACCTAATATAATAAAAAAACGTAACGCTGATAAAAAAGTTAAAAAAAATAAAAAATCAAAAGATTCTTAAAAAGATTTTTAGATTGTACTTATGTACAATCTTTTTATTTTATGGTATTATAAAATTATATTATAAGAGGAGGTAAATAATAATGTATGATGCCAAGTCTAAAATAAAATTTTATAGTTTAGTTAGTGAAAAAATAGATTTTTCTAAAATAATTAGAGACGAAAAATTGGATTTTTCAAAGCCAATAATAGCCTCAAAAGGTTTTAATAAAGCGTTAAAAAACGTAATTGATAAGGACATTAATTTTTTATCTAGAAACGTAAAAAAAATCACTAAAGAAATTACTATGTTATTACTTAAATGTGGTGTTGACAATGATGAAATAAGTAGTGATATTGAAAAAATAGATGATATCATTAATTCTGTTGAGACTATTATAAGTAAGGTAATAATCGAAAAAGAAAGTATTAAGATGGGGTTGTTTAGTACTAAGAAGAAAGAAAAAAAGCAAAGATATAAAAAGTTAGAAGATTGTGTTGATACCTTATCAAGGTATCAATCAGAACTAATTTCGATGAAAGATGAATATAATAAATTAATACAAAGAATAAGTGTATTAAAAGACGAAGATTTAAATGAAGAGGAAGATGATAATCCAAAAGAAGATCCTTTAGAAAGAACGATTAACTTTTATATGAGTAAGCAAAATAACGATTAGTTTTTTGTTCGTGTGAAATAAATAAGCCAAAAAAAGTTAAGTAAAAGATTAAAATTAAAAATGTAATATTGTTTTTATTTTTATAAAAACGATATAACTTTTTTTAAGGGAGGCAAAGTAAGTTTATGAAGGTTTTGTTATATTCAGAAGGATTAAAAACAATTGGGAAATCTGGTCTTGGTAAGGCCATAAATCATCAGATGAAGGCCCTAGATAAAGTAAAGGTAACTTATACTTTAAATCCTAAGGATGATTATGATATTCTTCACATTAACACTTATTTTCCTAAATCATATTTTTTTGCGAAAAAAGCAAAGAAAAATGGTAAAAAAATCGTATATCATGCACATTCTACCGAAGAAGATTATAAAAACGGCTTTATATTTGCAAGAGCAACTTCAAAGTTTTTTAAAAAATGGCTAATTAAATGCTACTCATTAGGTGATGTTATAGTAACTCCCACCCCTTATTCAAAAAAGCTATTGCAAGGCTATAAAGGGCTTGAAAATAAAAAAACGTATGACGTTTCAAATGGCATTGAACTAGAGTTTTTTAAAAAAGATGAAGCTCTTGGTAAAAAATTTCGCAAAACCTATGGATATAGTAAGAATGATAAAGTTATTTTTGGAATAGGATTATACATTGAAAGAAAGGGAATAGTCGACTTCGTGGAACTAGCAAAAAGAATGCCAGAGTATAAGTTTATTTGGTTTGGTTATAGTCCTTTAATTGCTTCTACAAGGAAAGTAAGAAAGGCTGTTAAAACTAAATTAGATAACTTAAAGTTTGCTGGATATGTTGAGCAAGATGTTATAAAAGGTGCTATGAGCGGAGCTGATTTGTACTTGTTTCCTACGATGGAAGAAACGGAAGGCATTCCTATAATTGAAGCTTGTGCTTGTAAGCAAAACGCAATAATAAGGGATATTCCAATTTTTGATGGTTGGCTTATAGATGGAAAAAACGTATACAAGGCAAAGGATGTTGACGAGTTTGAAGAAAAAATAAAATTATTCTTTGAAGGAAAACTTAAAAACGTAACGGAAGATGCTTATGAAGTTGCAAAACAAAGAGATTTAAAAAACGTTGGTAAAAAACTTAAAAAAATATATGAAAATTTATAGTGCCTTAAACATAAGGCATTTTTTTACACCAAAATAGATATATTTCATAATTATAAAATATATGGTATACTTTATTTAGTTGTTTGGAGGTAGAAAGATGAATGAAGTTGTTCCGAGCCACGTAGCAATTATAATGGACGGAAATGGTAGGTGGGCAGAAAAAAGAAAAATGAAACGTACTAAGGGTCATCAAATGGGGGCAAAGGCATTAAAAAGAATATCTGAGTACGTGTATGATAAAAAAATAAACGTTTTAAGTGTTTTTGCGTTTTCAACCGAAAACTGGAAAAGAGATAAAGAGGAAGTTGATTATTTGATGGATCTTTTTCTAAAGTCGTTTAAAGCAAATTTTGATACGATAAAACAAAAAGGAGTGAAAGTTGTTTTTTCGGGGATAAAAGATAGGTTAAATGATAAAGTTATAAAAGCCATGGAAAAAATGAGTGAAGAGACAAAAAATAATAAAAATGGTATATTTAATATATGTCTAAATTACGGCGGCCAAGATGAAATAACAAACGCAACTAAAAGAATAAGTAAAGACGTAAAAGACGGAGTAATAAGTTGTGATGACATTACCCCTGCTTTGCTTAATAAATATTTATTTAATGATTTACCACCAATAGATTTGCTTATAAGAACAAGTGGTGAATATCGTATCAGTAACTTCATGTTATGGCAAATGGCTTATGCTGAGCTTTATTTTACCGATACTTTATGGCCAGACTTTGATGAAAAGGAAATGGATAAAGCACTTTTAGCTTATAATAAAAGAGATAGAAGGTTTGGTGGGGTTACAAAGAAATAGTTCAATATTTCTTTTTTTATTTAAAGTGTTTTTAAAAGTTATAGAGAATAATTATTATAGAAAAGAATAATTATATTAACTCTTGCTAAGCAATAAGACACGATTATATATAGAACCAAAGTTTCTAACAGGAAGAAAAATTGTACTATAATTTTTCTTCCTGTTGTTTTAATCTTTCATTGTAATTAGATATACATATTTCATTTAATTCTTCAGGATGTTTATATTCTTCGTTTTTACTTAAGATGTTGTAGATAATGTTAATAATTCTTCTCATTACACATGTTAGGGCTTGTCTTTTTGTTTTTCCATCTTCTATCTTTTTGTAGTAGTAATTTAAAAAGATAGCATTATGTGGTTTTTCTCGATTTCTATCAGTCGATATACTACGACAAGCAAGATAATAAATATAGCCGTTCAATTGTCTATTACCATATTCATTTCTAATTGTCTTATCATGATTACCACTTGAAAAGTTAACCGGTGCAATTCCAGCATACTTTGCAAGTTTACCACTATTTTTAAATCGTTTAATATTTCCAATTTCACATATAATTTCTGCACTTGTCATTTTAGATAATCCTACAAAAGTATGTAATTTAAAACCTAACTTATCATATAACTTTATGATTTGTTTTTCCATTTCTAAAATTTGTTCATTACCACTTTTTATGTTATTTACTATTGTTCTTATAAGCATATTTCTATCTTCTTGGTAATTAACATTTTTATAATCATAATCTTTTATTAATTTCAATATAAGTTCAGCTTTATATATCGGAAAACGTCCCTTGGTTTTAAAATCCTTTTTTAACTCTTCAGGAGTAAAATCCTTAATCATATTAGGGCTTGGGTATTGTTCCCAAAAATCCAAGGCTGATGTTGTATCTATCATACAAAAGAAATCTTTATAATTAGGATAATGATGTAATAGTTGTGCGTGCAATTTATTTTTATGTTTAACGTTATTACAACTTATCATATTTTTCATACTTATAAGTTGTTTTAGTGTCCAATATATTTCTTCATCTTGTGCATCAGGTAAGTTGTCTAATTCGTCAAGCGTAACCTTTGCAATACATTGGGCATCTATCTCATCAGTTTTTGATATTATAGGAAATTTTTTTCTTTCGGCGTATGTAAGTGTAGAATTAATGTGTTTAACTGTGTAACCATTATTAAGTAAGAATGTTGCAAGTGTATGTCCTAGATGTTTGGTATCTTCTAGCCCAAACACTGGGCTTACACTTTCATCAGTATATTTATTTACTATATTAAGTAGCTTTTTAAAATTATTAACATTATTTTTAAATGTATATGTATCTAACTTTTCATTGAAACAATTTATAACACAGGCCGTATGAGTTTGTTTATGACAATCTATACCAACATATATAAACTTTAACTTACGGTGGTTATCGTAATTCATTTTATCACGTCCTTTCTTATGATTAATATGATTATTTATTTTAAGACACTCTTAGCATCAGCATTAATATAAAAACTTCTTATATTTGCAATAGTTGGGTAGTCAATTTTGAAATAAATAATAATACTAATTACTTTGCAATTCTTTTAGTTTATTTTTTAGTTTGCTTATTTCTTTTTGCTTTTTATCTTCAAGCGTTTCATTGTCGGTCATTCTAACTAAAATAATCATGTTCTTTGAACTGATGTATTTTAGTTTGTCTCCGACATTGAAACCTTGTTCTTTTAACCATTTACCTGATAATCTAATAAACGGGGTGTCGTGTTTTCCCATCATATAGCCTACGGTGTATGTTTTGCACATATAATTTCTCCTTTCCATATGACTCTTTGAAACTTTAGGCATTACTATAAAAAGTATTAACATTAGAAAATTAATGTTTACAAGAGTTCATAAATAGCCATTTTTTCAAACTTTCCTTTTTGGTCCGTTTGTAATTCTAACGATTGAAAAACTTTTCTCATTTTAACGTTCGGTTAGCAAGCGTATCTTTATAAAAATAAATATAGAAAAAACGCTCGGATCAACCGAACGTCTTTATTTTTAATGAAAGTTTTTTTCTCATATTGAATTTTAAAAGTCAACTATTATTTATTGAAAATTTTTATTTTTTTATCTCAAATATAAGTTAAACTTCATAGAAAGACTTTACATTTTTGTTGTTATTCTTTTAATTGTTGTATTAAAAATATTGAAAATTTAATATATTTCATTTATACTTAAAGTAGGAGGTTAAAGATGAATGACGAAGAATTAAGAAAACAAGTAGAAGAAAATAAGGAAAAACTAAAAGCGGAACACAAAATATTTCTTGATTATTTAGAATGCTTTGATGGAAACAAAGATCTTTTGGATGAACTTTTTAATTGCGTAATAAGTAAAAAAATTGTCAAGAATGGTATTAAAGTTGGCATTTATACTGCTGAAACTTTAAAAGCAGAAAGACCAGAATATGACCTTGTAGATATTTATAGAACACTTGTCGGTTTAAGATCAAATCAAGGTAGAGAAGAATCTTTATTAAATCTACAACGTACACTTGATATGATTAACAACCAATAATATTTATAAAAATAAGAATTAAAATTAATTCTTATTTTTATTTTCTAAACTATCTATTATTTTATTTATTTTTTCTTCATTTTTATTTAATAGCTTATCTAACTCCTTAGCTATTTGTGCTGAAGAATTAGAATTATTTATTACTTTTTTATATTTATTAATAGAATTAGCTTCCATTATTAATTCTTTTTGTTTTTCTTTATTAGAGTTGATATAATAAAGAATATCTTTTGGAGAACATACTAAATTTTTATTAATCTCACCAATTGAACAAAATTCTCGAACATATTTATCATTAATACCCAAGTTATTCTTTTTTAATATTTCTTCCGATTCTAATTCATTAAAACCTATACACTCATAACCAATGATTAATGTATCATATTTACTGAATCTTATATGCTTTTTTAATA
>CASEKZ010000088.1 GCA_949288625.1 uncultured bacterium
AAATAACTTTATAAAACCAGGATTGCAAGATTTATGTGTATCTAGAACTTCTTTTGATTGGGGAGTTCAAGTAGATATTGACCCTAAACACGTTGTGTACGTATGGCTTGATGCATTAACAAATTATATAACTAACATTGGTTATGATCCGGACGGTTCATCAGATGAGTTTAAAAAATGGTGGCCGGCAGATCTTCACGTAATAGGTAAAGACATAGTAAGGTTTCATACCATATATTGGCCATGCTTCTTATGGTCTTTAGGATTAGAACTTCCTAAAAAGGTATTTGGGCATCCATGGCTCTTAACTAACAACGATAAAATAGGTAAATCAAGAGGAAACGCGATATACGCAGATGACTTAGTAGCTTTATTTGGCGTTGATGCGGTAAGGTACTATGTCTTACACGAAATACCTTACGCAAACGATGGGAATTTAACTTATGAGCTTTTAATCGAAAGAACAAATACTGATTTAGCAAATACTTTAGGTAACTTGGTTAACAGAACAATATCAATGGCTAATAAGTATTTTGATGGTGTTGTTACTAATAAAAACGTAAATGAAAACGTTGATAACGAACTTTTTAATATGATTAACGCTTTAGATAAAAAAGTAGAAGAAAAAATGGATAAATTAGAAATAGGTTTTGCGTTAGATGAAATATTTGATGTATTAAGAAGATCAAATAAATACATTGATGAAACAACTCCTTGGAGTTTAGCTAAAGAAAGTGATAAGAAAGATAGGTTAGAGACGGTTTTATATAATTTACTTGAATCAATTAGGGTATGTGCTTATCATTTAAGACCTTTTTTAACTAAAACATCTGAGGAGATATTTAAACAACTAAACGTTAAGGATGAATCGTGTTAATTTAATATAAATAACACGTATCAAGACATGAAACCAGAAGTGTTCTTTGCAAGAATAGATAAAGAAAAGAAGTTAAAAGAAATAGAAGAAAATCAAAAATAATTTGTTTGTGTTAGAAAATTCTGTTTATATAAATTTATCAAAATTAATGCCATCTTGTTTGATAGTTAAAAAAGTAGTAATTTCGGCCATTAAACTGGAAATTTAAAGAGTTGGCTAGCAGTAATTTATTTTACGCTAGTCTTTTATTTTAATAAATACATCGAATAATTGTATTTATTTAGAGAGGCTTTTATTGTAAAAAAAGAAATATTAATTATACGAGGTACTGTGACGATTTAACTTTTTCGGGTAATTTTAACGTTAAGGATTTAATTAAATATGTTAACAAGCTATTATACGAATATAATTTCAGGCTAAATAAGAAAAAGATAAAGATTGTAAGTAAAAAAACAAGACAGCAGGTAACCGGAATAGTAGTTAATGAAAAAGTTAATATAAGGTGTAATTACAAAAGAAAAATAAGACAAGAAATGTATTACATAAAAAACATGGTTAAATAACATTGCATATAAAAGAAGCGAGAAAATCTACCTTATAAATTTAATTAAACATTTGGTTTAAATTATACTTTAAATGCTAACATTTATTTGTGAGGTATCATGGTAATACCTTATTAATCTAGTTCTTATTTAAAACATGATTGGTATTAAAAAGATGTTTAAAGATAGCTGATAAACGGCTATTTTTTTGTTATAATAAGCATGAGAAATATTGATGTTGTTGGAGGATTTTTATGACGTATAAGTGGAGGTATAAAACGCCTTTAGGTTTTGATGATATTATGCTTAATAGTGATGGAAAGTATTTAACTGGCTTATGTTTTATAAACACAAATGATTCAAAAAAGGATGATGAAAATTATCTTGAGAAAAACCTACCTATTTTTAAGGAAACATGTAAATGGCTTGACATATATTTTAGTGGTAAAGCGCCAAATTTTACACCTAAATATAAAATTAATAATTTAACACAATTTAGAAAAGAAGTCATAGACATAATGAATTCTATTTCATATGGAAGCACACTTACTTATAGTGATATTGCAAATGTTATTGCTAAAAAAAGAGGCATTAAAAAAATGTCGGCACAGGCAGTCGGTAAAGCGGTAGGAAAAAATCCCATTTGCATTATCATTCCGTGTCACCGGGTTGTTGGTAAAAATGGAAGTCTAACCGGTTATTCCGGCGGCCTAAAAAACAAAGCCTTACTTTTAGCTTGCGAAAAAAATGATATGAGTAAATATTTTATTCCTAAAGGAGGCACGGTGCTATGAAAAGATGTGCTTGGTGTAATTTGAATAACCCGTTATACGTAAAGTATCATGATGAAGAGTGGGGAGTACCTAATTTTGATGATAAATATTTATTTGAGATGTTAACGCTAGAATCTTTTCAAGCTGGTCTTTCTTGGGAATGTGTTTTAAATAAAAGAGAATCTTTTAAAAAAGCATATGATGATTTTAATTTAGAAAAAGTGTTATTATATGATGATAAAAAAATAAACGAACTTATTAATAATAAAGATATCATAAGAAATAAACTTAAGATAAAAGCTAGTATTAATAATGCTAAAATATTTAAAAAAATAAAAGATGAGTATGGTAGTTTTTATAATTATTTAAAAACGTTTACTAATGGAAAAATATTATATGAAATAGGTAAAGCGACTAATGAATTATCAGATGCAATATCAAAAAATTTAAAAAAAAGAGGAATGAAGTTTGTTGGTAGTACGATTATTTATACTTATTTGCAAGCCATAGGCATCATAAACTCACATGACGAAGAGTGCTTTTTACATAAAAAGTAAAAAAAGAAGGTGTCTTAATGTATGTTAGATAAGGTGTTTTTTGCTATAATTATTATGTAAGTAGAAAGGAGAAAAATGATGAAGAAAATTAATCTTATTTTAAGTATTTTAAGTTATGTTATATCTTTTATAATGATATTATTTTACGTTCGCCTAATAATTAAAGCGCCATCTTTTGAAGTATCTAGCCTTGTTTTCTTGCTTTTATTGTGCGTTTTTGTATACTTGGGAGGTTTCTTTTTATCAAAATACTTAAATAATAATAAACCGATGAAAATAAATTTATGGATTTTCTTAATACTATACTTATTTTTATTAGTGGATTTAACGCTATTTAATCAATCTTTTAATAGAATAAGTAATAATTTTAATGATTTTAAATCGTATTTATTAAAAAACACAAACATAATTCCCTTTAAAACGATATTTGGTTATATTAGTAAGTTTGATAGTATGTATAACACAAAAGACATTATGTTTAACTTAATAGGTAACATATGTGCCTTTATGCCAATTGCATTATTATTACCACTATTATTTAAAGATAAAATAAATGTTAAAAAAATCATCATAACATTAGTGTTAATGATACTAGGTGTTGAATTATTGCAATTACTTTTAAAAGTAGGTAGGCTTGACGTTGATGATTTTATCCTTAATTTACTTGGTGCTTTATTATTATATTTTGTATTAAAAATTAAACCAGTAAATAATGTTATTAAAAACGTATTTTTATTAGAACATAACAAGATAAGTGTTAAACAATATTTGAAAATGGCACTTGCTGCATTAGTTATTATAATTATTTTTACATCAATTATTTTGTATCGAAATAGTTTATATAATAAAAACTTAGAAAAACACGATAAGATAAACAATCCTGAAATAACTTTCAAACACGATGATGCTTGCGGGGATAACAAATTATTTTATGAAGATGAAGTTTATAAGTATTATTTTAAGTGTTATGATGCAAATGGTTTTTACCTTTTAATAAATAATGAGGATAAGTATACGATAAAAGAGTTTTTAAATAATTCTAAGTATAATTATGACATTGATAGGTTGCTAGACTTATTAAGTGATAATAATATCTTATATGAAACGGTAAATAAACATACTAATTTTACTATTAGTATAAAAAACGATGAAGAAAAAAGCATATCTTTTTCTCCTACAATTGTATCTGATGCGTTTAAATTAATCATTAAAGACGTATCTAAAGATGTTAAGGACTTGCTTTTTGAAGTTAGTGTAATTCCTATAAAAGAGGGAAGTGAAGTGATTTTTGTTTCTTTTACACTAACTGATAGTGATGGTAATGATAGTGTTATAACAAAAAAAATAAATGTTTTAATCGATAAAGACTTAAACGTTACTTACGAAATAAACTAATTATATATTTTTCAAAGTGCAAATTTTGCACTTTGAAATTGATTAAATAAAGAAATTTGATATAATTATTATGCAATAAATACTGTTATAAAGGAGAAAGTCATGGAAAAAAACGTATTACATTTAAAAATAGCTGGCGTATTACAAATAATATTAGGAGTTATACTTATATTGGTTACTTATTTTCTAGTGGGTAATTTAACCGAAGAAGATCTTGCTATTCAACATTTAACTGGGGCTGATGCATTAAAGCTTTTGGTTTTAAACTATTTATCATACGTATTTATGATTTTAATAGGGTTATACGGATTAGTATTTGCAAAGAAAAAGAGTTTACTTGCGGTAATCTTTGGAATTATTTTGTTTATTCCTAGAGTTTTACATTTTATTAATTTAGATGGTAATATTTATTTAATCATTATAAACATAATTTGTCTTTTGTTTCCATATTATTATTTACATAATGCGTATATGCTATATAAAAACAAGTAAAGTTCATGCGGTTCATGAACTTTTTTTTGCACTTTATTTTTAAAATCACATACAAAACTATAGAAGGTGATTTTAAAAATGCGTTTATGGATGAATTCAAAATATGTAAAAAAAGGTGATTACTTTATAGTTAATGAAAAAAACGAACGTTATGTTAATGACGCAATAAAAAATGGTGCTATAAAAATAATTTGTGATACTAATAAAAAATATGAAATAGAAACTATAAAAGTAAATAACTTATATGATTACATAACCTCTTTTTATAAAGATAAAATAAATAAGTTAAAATTAATTGGTGTAACTGGAACAAATGGTAAAACAACAACTTGTTATTTAATTTATCAAATGCTAAACAGCATCGGAGTTAAAACTTCGTACGTTGGAACAATTGGTTTTTATTTAAGTGATAAAGTAAAAAAATTAGATAATACAACCCCAAGTATTGATGTTTTATATAACCTATTATTAGATTCATATGATGCTGGATGTAAGGTCGTTGTTATGGAAGTATCTTCTCATGCCTTAAAGCAAGATAGAGTGCACGGGCTTTTATTTGATGCCGTAATAATTACTAACGTAACAGAAGAACATCAAGACTATCATAAAAACATGAATGATTATATAAATAGTAAAAGAAAAATAATATACATGTTAAAGAATAATAAAATATGTGTTTTAAACAAAAAAGATAAGTATTATAAAAAGTTTATAAATAAAAATAATAAAAACGTTATAGTTGGAAAAGACGTTAAAATAAAAAAATGTAAAATAAATATAGAAAAAACAAGTGTAACGATAAAAGATAAGAAAAAAATTAATTTAGAGCTTTCTTTATTAGGTAATTTTAACGTTTATAATTATATAATGGCATATGTTTCTTTAAAAGAATTAGGGTATTATAACGATAAGTTTATAAAAGATTCTTTTGTTTATAAAGCACCAATTGGTAGAATGCAAAAGATAAAGTATAAAAACAATGCTATTTTTATAGATTATGCACATACAAAAGACGGAGTTTTAAACGTTTTAAAAATGGTTCGCAAAATAAACTCGGATGGTGTTATTACGATAATAGGATGCGGTGGTGATCGTGATAAAGAAAAAAGACAAAAGATGGGATCGGTCGCGTGCGTATATTCTAATTACGTTATTTTTACGAATGATAATCCAAGAAGTGAAGACCCTAAAAAAATAGTTGATGATATGTTAAAAGGTGCCTTTGGAAAATATGAAGTAATATTAGATAGGAAAAAAGCAATAGAAAAAGGTGTATCACTTTTAGATGGAAATAAAATTTTGATGATTTTAGGTAAAGGTCACGAAGATTATCAGATAATTAACGGAGTAAAACACCATTTTTCTGACTTAGAAGAAGTGATGAACATAATTTTAAAAAAGTAATTGATTAGCAAACAAAAGTTTGATATACTAATAATAGTAATAATAATGGAGGTAAACATGTCAAATTGGGATAAGGAATATTTAAGTTTGTGTAAAAAAATACTTAGTGAAGGTAAACTGGTAAAAAATAGAACGGGTATTGATAGCATAAAAGTACCATCGCATCATTTTCATTTTGATTTACAAAAAGAGTTTCCGGTTTTAACTACGAAACAATTATTTTTTAGGCAGGCGATACTTGAAATGCTTTGGATATATCAGGCTCAAAGTAATGATGTTCGCTGGTTAAAAGAAAGAAACGTACACATCTGGGACGAATGGGAGATAAACGAAGATGGCAAATGGCTAGCAGAGCAAAACGTTTTAGATAAAGATGGGAACTTAAAAAAAGAAAAAGTAGAAAAAGATTTCGGTAAAAATTGGGCTCATACGATAGGTACGGCCTATGGTTACATTGTAAATAAGTTTAACTTAATGGATAATTTAATTGATAAAATAAAAAATAATCCTAACGATAGAAGAATGGTTATGAGTCTTTGGCAGGATGATTATTTAAACACGGCCGTATTACCATCATGTGTTTGGTCAAGTGAGTGGGACGTAACGGATGGCAAACTAAATGCTTGGGTACACCAAAGAAGCTGCGACGTTCCTTTAGGACTTCCTTTTAACGTAACTCAGTACGCGACCCTTTTGTGCATGTTAGCTAAAACAACCGGTCTAGAACCTGGAAGCATAGATTGGAGTATTAAAGACGCTCATATTTACGTTAATCAAGTAGATGGTGTAAAAGAACAAATAAAAAGGTATGAGGACCTTGGAGATTATAAGGCACCTGTTTTATGGCTTAATCCGGAAGTTAAAAACTTTTATGATTATGACAATTCAAAAGATTTAAAAGACGTTAAAATACTTAATTATAAACACCATGGAAAAATTAACTTTCCAATTGCAAAGTAGGTGATTATATGAATAAATTAATAATGATTGCAGCGGTAGGTAAAAACGGGGAGTTAGGTTATAAAAATGGCCTTATATGGCACATAAAAGAAGACATGAAGTTTTTTAAAGAAAAAACAATTAATCATCACGTACTAATGGGGAAAAACACATTTTTATCACTCCCGAAATTACTACCTTTAAGAACGCATCTTGTTTTAAGTAAAAGTGCTAAAGAAAATGATTTTCCAAAAGAAGTAATATTACTAAGAAGTATAGATGAGTTTTATGAATTTGCCAAAAACATTAATGATGACGTATACGTTATCGGTGGTGCAAACGTTTATAAAGAAATGATAAATGATGCTGATTTAATGTACTTAACCGAGATTGACGAGGTGTTTAATGATGCTGATGCTTACTTTCCTTTTTATAACCATGATGATTACGAAAGAGTAATAATTAAGGAAAACGAAGATAACAATCCTAAATACAAACATGTTTTATATAAGAAAAAAGACCGGTAAGGTCTTTTTAATAATCGTTTAAATCAACGTTTTCCTTTTCTAAAAACTCTTTAAACTCTTTTTTAAACTTTTCGGATTCTTCTTTTATGACGTTTGAGTATACGCTTTGACAGTTCATGATTGCCTTATATATGTGTTTAAACGTAACAAACTCACTATTATCAAACTTAGCGTAACTAAACGCTTTAGATAAAAGTGCCAAAGCGTTATCAGGATACCTTGAACCAAGTTCATAAACCCTTTTATATTCACTTGTCATATCTACTATAAAAGTCATTATTTTTTCTATTAAAAACCTTGAGTATGCTAGTTTAACACCGGTTTGTTTTTCTATTCTAGGATATGATCCCATAAGAATTTTAATGGTTGTTTTAGCATCTGGTTCTGAAACGTCTATTTTTTCAAAACGTCTTAAAAACGCCTTGTCTCTTATTAGATACTGGTTATACTCATCTAAAGTTGTAGCGCCAATTACTTTAACATCACCTCTTGATAAGGCAGGTTTCATAGCGTTTACAAAGTCAACACCACTATTTCTTGATTCAATAACAAGCGTATGAATTTCATCTATGAAAAGTATTACGTTTTTGGCTTTTTCTACTTCTTTTAACAAAATGTTTATTCTAAGTTCTTCTGATCCATCTTCCGTTTTATATTTTCCAAGTAAAGACGAGGTGTTAACCTTTATAATGTCATATCCTTTAATGGCGTTTGGAACTTCGTTTTTCTGTATTTTATATGCTATTCCCTCTACAATAGCGGTTTTACCAATACCAGCTTTACCAACTAATATGGCTGATTTTTCGGGTGTTAAAATGGTTAAAATGGTTTTTTCTATTTCTTCTTCACGTGCTATTGCAGGATTAGTTACGTATACTTTTGTAGTTAGGTTTTCACCATATTTTTCTAGCATACTTTTTTTAGGCTTAGCATTAATTTTTACTTCTTTTATAGTTTCTTTATTTTTATCATTATTAGAATCATCTAGTTGTAATGTTTCATCTTCTACAATATCAAATAATTCATCCATTTATAAATCCTTCTTTCGTTTAGTTATCATTACTTTAAATATTATATCAAAAAAAACGAAAGTTTTACTATTTTTGTTTACTTAATTAGAAGTTTTTGTTATAGTAACTATTATCAAAGGAGAGATTAACATGACAGAAAAAAAAGACGAAAAGTTTTACCATACTTTTTCAATTATTAAACCGGATGCGATGAAGTATAAGGATGAAATCATAAAAATGATTGAAGATAATGGATTTAAGGTAATGTATGCTAAGTGTGAATATTTAACAAAGGAAAAAGTAGAAGAGCATTACGCTCACTGTAAAGACTTAGATGTTTTTCCAAAAATAGTTGAAAGCATGATAGAAGGGCCAGTAATGCTTATGATTATTTATGATCCAAAAGGTAACGCAATAGATGGATTTAGAAAATTACAAGGGAAAACGAAAAGCTGGGAAGCCGAAGAAGGAACGATAAGATATCAATTTGGTTCTAAAAGTAAGGCGTATAAAAACGCAACTCATGCATCAGCTTCACCGGTTGAGGTAAAAGATGAAATATTTAGGTTCTTTAAAAACGATATAGAAGACATAGTAGAAAAGATAAATGATTATAACAGGTTAGATGAGATGTTTACGAACGCGTATAAGTTCATTGACTCAATGACCGTTATTGAAAAAGCCGAAGAAGAATATAAATTAAGAAAGAAATATAACGGAGAAAAGTAATGCAACAGTATTTTGCTAAAAACGAACAATTAGAATTAGAAGATGGTGATTATCATCATATAAAAAACGTAATGAGGATGAAAACGGGCGATAAAATAAAAGTAATTTGGAATAATAAAGCCTATGAATGTAAGATTACCAAAGTTGGTAAAACCATTTCATTTAAAGTTCTTAATACTTTACCTATCAAAGAAGAAAGCGTCTTAGTTGACGTTGCTTTTTCTTTGATAAAAGAGCAAAAACTAAATTATCTTTTACAAAAAACAACCGAACTTGGTGTTAATAAACTTATCCCTCTTAACACTAAAAGAAGCGTAGTTAAAATAGAAAAAAATAAAGAAAATCAAAAAAAGGAACGCTGGCAAAAGATTTGTAAAGAAGCAGCCGAACAATCTTTTAGGTTTAACGTTCCTAAAATAGATAATGTTTTAACCTTGCAAGATTTAGTTTGTAAAGATTATGATCTTAAGCTTTTATGTTCACTTGATAAAAGTGCAAAAAATATTAAAAAAGTACTAGAAAAAAATAATAAGTGTGTTAAAATATTACTAGTTGTAGGTCCTGAAGGTGGGTTTGAACCTTTAGAAGAAGATTATTTATTAAAAAATGGATTTATAGGTATTTCGTTAGGTAGTAACGTACTTCGTGCAGAAACGGCACCAGTTGCCTTGCTTTCCATGATTAAGTATGAATTTATGAGGTGAGTAGTATGAAAAATTTGTTTGCAACCGCGTCTTATACTTTTAATAATTTTTATAATAATTTAAACACTTCTGGACAAATGATTTTTTCCGTTATAATGTTTTTAATTGTTGTTTTATGTACACTTCTTTTTATAACCTACGTTATAGAGGAAGTAAAAAACAAACTAAGGATAAAGCGATTAAAAAAAGAAACTGAAACTAACGTTAAAACATCATGTGAAACGATGAAAAAAGACGAGATACAAACAAATTTTGAAGATTCAAAAACCGATATTAAGGATATCGCAAGTGCTATTTCTAATGCTCTTCAAGAAGAAGATAAACCAATATCTCTTACTGATTTTGAAGAAGAAGAGGAAAGAACCGCAATTATTTCGATTGATGAATTAATGCAAAAAGCAAAAGAGTTAAGTTTAATTGAAGATGAAGAAAATACGGGTGTAAACTATTTAGAAAAATATAATTTAGGTTCTGCAGAAGTTAATAATGTAGCTGAAAATAATGAAGAAAAACAAGAAGTAAAAGCTTTTAAAGTATCACAAGTTATATCGCCAATATATGGCGTTAAAAAAGAAGCTATTGATGGAAAAATAAATAAAGCTTAATTTTTTAAGCTTTTTATTTTTAAGAGGTGAAAAAAATATGAAAGTTGCTGTTTACACATTAGGATGTAAAGTGAATACTTATGAAAGTGAGTACGCAATAAATGAGTTCATAAAAAAAGGTTATGAAATAACTGATTTTTCCGATGATACCGCCGATGTATACTTAATTAATACTTGTACGGTTACGAACACAAGTGATCAAAAATCAAGAAAGATAATTAGGCAAGCAAGAAAGAAAAATGATTATGCAACAGTAGCGGTAATGGGATGTTTTTCTCAAATAAGAGAAAATGATGATGCTATTTTAGATTACGTAGACGTTGTAATTGGTAACAATGATAAAAGTAAAATAGTAGACTTAATAGAAGAATATATAAAAAACAAGAAAAAAATACTTAACATAAAAGATATTAATAATTCCTCATTTGATGATATGGAAATAGATTCATTTAAAACAAGAACAAGAGCTTTGGTTAAAATAGAAGATGGTTGTGAAAACTTTTGTTCTTACTGTATAATTCCTTACGTAAGAGGAAAAGTAAGAAGTAAAAATCCTATAAAAGTAATAGAAGAAGTCAAAAAATTAGTATCTAACGGTTATAAAGAAATCGTTTTAACTGGTATTCATACTGGTCATTATGGAGCTGATTTAACAAATTATGACTTTAGTGATTTACTAAGTGAGCTAGAAAAAATAGAAGGATTAGATAGAATTAGAATATCATCAATTGAAATAACAGAGTTAAATGATAAGTTTTTAAACGTTTTATCACGTTCTAAAAAAATAGTTAACCATATACACATCCCGCTTCAAGCCGGAAGTGATAAAACATTAAAAAAGATGAATAGAAAATATGATACCAACTACTTTTTAGATAAAATAAATAAAATAAGAAAAATAAGACCTAATATGGCTGTTACAACTGACGTTATCGTTGGTTTTCCAGGTGAGACTAATGAAGATTTTAACGAAACCCTAAAGTTTGTAAATAAAGTTATTTTTGCTGGTGGACACGTATTTCCTTTTTCTTCTAGAATGGGTACTCCAGCTTCTAAAATGGCTAATCAATTAACTAAAGAAGAAAAACATATGAGATGTAAAAAACTAATTAGTATTTTTGATGAGTTAGAAGGAGCTTATTATAAAAAGCATTTACAAAAAGAAGTTATTGTAATACCAGAGGTGTATGCTGATGGTTATTTAACTGGTCATACAGATAATTATTTAAAAGTTAAGTTTGAAGGTTGTAAGGAATTGATTGGTAAGGAAGTTAATGTCAAATTAGAAGAATATAAAGAAAAGGTTTTAATGGGTAAGATAATGTAGGAAAATTCCATTTTTAATGGGATTTTTTTATTTCGACAATATTTTAAAAAAAGATTCATATAATAAAAACCTAAAAAAGAAAGGAACTGTTATATGAATTATTATAACGAGATAAAACAAGAACTGGTAAATAACGAAGTATATAAAAAAGTAAAAGACTACTCTAAAAATAGAAGTGATTTAAAAACTTATTATACGGTGGGAAAATTTCTAAGTGAAGCTGGCAGGCATTATGGTGAAGGAATAATAAGTAAGTATTCTAAAAAATTAACTAATGAACTTAATAAAGGCTATAATACTTCTTCTTTAAAAAGAATGCGACAGTTTTATACGATGGTACAAAAAGGTGCGACATTGTCGCACCAATTAGCATGGAGTCATTATGTTGAGCTTCTGTCATTAAGAAATTTAGATAAAATTAATTATTACATAAGAATAACAGAAGATTGGAATTTATCGGTAAGAGAATTAAGACGAAGAATTAAAAATAATGAATATGAAAGATTAGATGAAAAGACGAAAGAAAAGCTAATAACAAAAGAAGATAACAAAGTAGAAGATTTTATGAAAAATCCAATCCTTATAAAAAATAAGTTTAATACTAACAACATATCAGAGAAAATGTTGCAACAATTAATATTAGAAGATATACCATCTTTTTTGGATGAACTAGGTGATGGTTGTACGTTTATAAAAAATGAATTGAAAATAAAAATAGGTAGCAGATATAATTACATAGATTTACTATTATATAATATTAACTTTAATTGTTATGTAGTAGTTGAATTAAAAGTAACAGAGTTAAAAAAAGAACATGTTGGACAAATAGAAATATACATGAATTAC
>CASEKZ010000089.1 GCA_949288625.1 uncultured bacterium
GATAATTCACCTTTTAGTTTTCCTTTTTCTTTTATCATTTCTTCCGTTGTCATGGTACACATATATTTAAAAATTATCCTTAACTTCAAAGCTTCCAAAGCGTTATTAACGCTAATATAATCATCTGGAAAACTGATGTTAACTTTTTTATCGTTTTGTTCTAATTGTTTTTTCAAAAAGAAATAAGCATCCTTTTTCAGTGTAAAATTTTCGCATTCGGCGTTTTGGTAAGCATCATTTAAATCTTTTAATGTATAGTTTTTATCCAAACCAAAAACATCCTCACACATCTTTTTTAAAGTAAAATCCGTTACTTTCAATTTTTCCCCCTCCTTTTTAAGTGGGGATATAATACCATAATTACTTATGTTTTGTCAAATTTTTCTTATTTTCTTTTCTTTTAACAAACTTAATGTGCTTTAAATTTATTTTTGCATTATCAGTTAAAATATCAGTCGTTAATACAACCCATGTTATTAAAATTAGTAAAATAACATATATTATCGTACCAATTTTTCTATCTTTTAAAACGTAAAAAATAGATGCTAAAGAAAACAAGATACTTACTGCATATATTATTAAAACCGTTGTTCTTTGGCTAAATTTTTTATTTAGTAATTGATGATGTAAATGCTGTTTATCTGCAACATATATTGGTTTTTTATGAACTAACCTTCTTATTATTGCAAACAAAGTATCTAGTATTGGAATTGCTAAAATAAGCATTGGTACAACAAGTGATGTTAATGTTACCGCTTTAAAGCCCATCAAGCACACAACGGCCATCATAAACCCCAAAAACATCGAACCGGTTTCTCCCATAAATATTTTAGCAGGATTAAAGTTGAAAATCAAAAACCCCAAGCAAGCTCCTAACATTATAAACGTTATGGTAATCTCTAAGCTACCAATGTTATGCATAATAAAGGCAATAATACCAATAGTTGCAAAAATGATGGTTGATATTCCGCAAGCCAATCCGTCCAAGCCGTCAATAAAGTTAATACAATTCATAAGGGCAACCATAAAAATAATGGTAAGTGGATAAGCTAAAATGCCAAAATCAAAGTAAAAACCAAAAAAAGTTATATCATTAAGTAAAACGTTACCATAAAACGTCACTATTAAAGCCGCTATTACTTGTCCGATTAATTTTTCCCTTGCTTTTAATGGCTTTATATCATCGATTATACCAGTTAAAATAACGATAAAACCCGCTATTAAAATAGATAACATTTGGGTGTTTTGCGGTGCAAAAAACATGTATCCAAATAAAAAGCCAAAAAACATCATAAGTCCACCTAATAACGGCATTGGCTTTTTATGAACCTTTCTTTCGTTTGGATAATCAAGTGCTCCGACATGTCTTGCAATCCATCTTACAACCGGAAAGAAAAGTGCCGTAACAGCCATTACCGACATAACGATTTTTAAAACTAAAACTATTTTATCATTCATAAACTCACCACACTACAATAATTTTAACACAAAATTATAAAAACAACCATACGTTTGATTGTTTTTGGTTTGTTATTTATTTTTCTTATTGTCAATACCAATCGTCTTTTTTATTATGTAACATGGCCTTGAAAGTAAATTACTATATATTCTAGATATGTATAAAGACATTACTCCAATCGATAGCATAAGAATACCAATAAGCAAAATAATTGTTCTATGAGATAAATTACCCATCAAAATAAAATTAATAAAGCATACTAAAAACGAAATAACGCCTATTACAAACACACTTTTAATTGGTTTTGTTGAAAAAGATATTATACCACCTAAAGAATATTTTAAAAGTTTAATAAAAGACCATTTAGAGCTTCCGTATAATCTCTTTTGCGGGGTATACGGAACGTATATTGTATTAAACCCAACCCAAGAAAAAATACCCTTTAAAAATCTAGTTTTCTCTGGTAAAGAAATAATGGCCTCCTTAACAGTTGATTTAAACACCCTAAAATCACTAGCACCAGGTAATAACTTTACGTCTGATAAAATATTATTAACCCGGTAAAAAAGTGCCGTTAAAGTTCTTTTAAATGGTTGTTCTTCTTCCCTTGAATTTTTATATGCCGCAACCACATCATACTCATCATTTTCTATAAGCTTATTATACATGCCTATTAATACTTCGGGTGTGTGCTGAAGATCAGCATCCATAATTGCAACATACTTTCCATCAGCATGTTCTAATCCCGCTAACATTGCCGATTCCTTCCCAAAATTTCTAGAAAAACTAATTACCTTAACGTTTTTATCTGTTTTCGCAATACTTTCTAACTTTTTAAAAGTATCATCATCACTACCATCATCAACCATTATTAGCTCATAAGTTATTTTGCTTTTATTCAATGCTTTAGTGGTTAAATCATGAAACTCCACCAAGGTTTTATCCTCGTTATAACAAGGAACAATTATTGATAATTCCATATTATCTCCTACTTTCTTTTATTAATTAACTTGCTCCACTTTTGTAAAACGACTTCACTACTATAGTTTTTTGATTTTTTTCTTGCGTTTTTACCTAGTTTAATTCTTAGTTTCTTATCATTAATTAATAATTCTATTTTATCTATCATACTTTGCTCATCACGGTTTGAAATTAAATAACCATCATTACCATCATCAATTATTTCATTAGCACCTTGAGCCGACGTGTAAGCAACGCAAGGAACCCCATAACTCATTGCTTCTATAAGCACAAGACCAAAGCTTTCGGTATGTGAAACCATTAAATAAACCGAACTATTAAGTAAAAGTTCATTAATAAAATCTTTGTTTTGATACCCACAAAAAACAACTTTATCTCCTAACCTTAGCTCCTTAGCTAAGTTGAGCAAATTATCCTTTTCCATTCCGTCACCAACGATATTTAGTTTCCAATCAGGGTATTTTGTACTTACTTTCTTAAAAATCTTAAGTAAATCATCAAAACCTTTTTCTTTAGATAGTCTTCCAATAGCTATTAAATTATTAGAATCTAACTTTGATGACTTATTAGGAAATTTATCTAAACAATTTGGAATATAAACAACCTTGTTTCCTAAATACTTCTGGTAAAACAAAGATAATTCATTAGAAACAAGCACCAAATTATTAACCCCTTTACAAGAATTAATAAGAGATTTTATATACTTTTTGTTATTATTATGATGATTATGTTCCCACGCTATTTTTCTTATGCTGTCCTTTACAAATTTAGATGCCAAAAAATTATGAATAGTCCTTGTTGTAATTATAACATCAGTATCAATTTTTCTTAGAACAAGTGGTGTTTTAACATATTTAACAAAACCAGTTTTTATGCTTTTTCCAAGGCCTTTAAAAAACATACTGAAATTTTTCTTTTTTAAATAGTAAATCATTTCTTTTTTATTTGGTTTTACACTTGAAATATACTTTATATTTACCCTTGGATCTAATTCATATACCGGATCACTATAAAGACGATAAACACTTAAAATTTCAACTTCATACTTAGAAATTAAAGTATTAGCTAAAGTAGTTATAGCGTTTTCTATACCACCATAACCTAAATGAAGTGCTAATATGGTTACTTTTTTCATAACATCACCAACTTAATTATACTAAAAGCAAAATAAAACGTCAAAATATAGGCTGTTTAATGTTAAAAAAGTGTAAAGAAAAAACAATTTAGAAATTGTTTATATATTCTTTTATCCTGTTTTTAAAACGTTCTGTATTAGATTCGTATCGCACTGGTTTAAATGTTTTTATATCATTTAATGTCTTAGATAAGTTTTTAACATCATAAAGAGGCAACACATATCCTTTAAGTGCAAATTCCTTTGTTATTTAAAGTTGATGATCATTAGTATGCTCACCATACTTTTTTAGTCTTGGCACAACGATTACTTTTTTATCTTTACTTAAACACTCGGTTATCGTCCCAACTCCAGCATGAGTTATTATTATTCTTGCTTTATCAATTAGTTTTTCTATTTCTTCTTTCGATGTAAAATCAAACATTTCCATGTTATCACATGAAAATTTAGTACATCCTACTTGTGCAATTATTCTATCTTTTATATAACCTTTTTTCTTTTCTTTTGCTACCGCTTTTAATATTCTTTCAAAAGGTTTATCTTGCGTTCCTAAAAGTACTAGTATCATTAAAATATCCACCCTTCACATACCGCTTTTGGGTATAGTTTTAGCATCGAATGCCACTGAACGATAAAAACATCTGCAATAGGATAAATAAGCTTTCCTGTAAGCGTTTTAGTTTCAATGTTTGCAAAAGATTCTATGTATATTATTTTTTTCTTAAATAATTTTGCTATATAACACATCGGAACACAAGTATGCGCTCCAGTTGTAACAATTACATCTGGTTTAAACTTTAAAAACAAAATTAAACTTTTAATTAAATTAATTGGTATTACAAATAGATACCTTAACATATGATCTTTATTACCTGTTAAAAGGTAATCAATTTTACTTTTATACCTAGCTTTAAGTCCAATCGTTGATTTATGTTTTTCAGTTACTATTTTATAATCATAGTCTTTAAAAATACTTTTAAGTTGCATAAGCTCGGTTAAATGCCCGCCCATGCTTGATATAAACATTACTTTTTTCATATATTGCTCCTAAATTGATTATAACACGGATAAAACCAGTTGTACAACATCTATTATACTAACTGATATTCTCTTTCAAATATATTTTCATTAGTTACATATTTCATAATAAAGACGTTATCTTTTTTACATATAATGATGCCTAAAGTAGGATTTTGTCCTATCTGTTTAATATTTTTATCAACGTAATTCATGTATATTTCTATTTGTCCAACATGTTCTTTTTTTAACTCTGTTACTTTTAATTCAACTACTACATAACAATTAAAGTTAATATTATATAATAGTAAATCTATGTAATTATATCTGCTACCTATTTTTATTTT
>CASEKZ010000090.1 GCA_949288625.1 uncultured bacterium
TTAATCTTAAGTGCTGGTATGCACTATTTTGGTGAAGAAAAAATAAGTGAGATATTCTTAAAAGATAGTTTTTTTGCTCCCTTAATATCAAGTCTTATTGGTCTTATTCCTAACTGTGCGGCAAGCGTTATTTTAACCGAGTTATACTTAGGTGGTGCAATATCTTTTGCATCATGTCTAGCAGGTTTATTAACCGGAAGCGGCGTTGCTTTAGCCATTTTATTTAAGGTAAATAAAAATAAAAAAGAAAACGTAAAAATAGTTGTTACTTTATATTTAATAGGCGCTTTATCAGGTGTTATTGCAGAAATTATTACAAGGTTAGTATAAATTTTAAATTATAAAAAAGGACGTTTTACTATATAAGAAACGTCTTTTTTATGTTTTGAAAAAATATTTTTATTTTGAGATATATTTATAATACATATCAACTCTATTTGGTAGTTTTTTTGCTTTAACGGCGGTTTCTTCATTAAAAAGTAATTCTTGTTTTATGTTAAAAGCTTTAGCGATAAAATCAATATTTTTACAAGTTAAATTAGCATCACCATTTTCTATGGTACTTATATAAGCCATTTTGAATTTGGTTTTATTTGCAAATTGTTCCTGGGTAATGTTATTTTGATACCGGTACCATTTCGTGTTTAAACCAACTAATTCCATTGAAGTCATACTAAAACCTCCTAATATTATTTATGTATAAATTATAAAGATTTATTATAAGTTTTTGAATTCCATTATAAATTAATAATGTATATATTGTTAAGATACATTGTAATAAAATTCTTTTTATGATATATTAATTGTGAAAGGAGGAAGGTAGATGTTTATATCAACGACGGATGCTATTAATAATAAAGTAATAAAAGAATATCGTGGAGTGATTTTTGGAGAAGCAATAGTTGGAATAGATTTTATAAAGGATTTTACTGCTGGTATTACTAATTTTATTGGTGGTAGAGCAGAAGAATATGAAGAAGAGCTGGTTAACGCAAGAGCTGATGCAATTAGTGAAATGATGAAACGTGCCAGTAAAATAGGTGCAAATGGTATTATTGGGGTAAAAGTTGATGTTGAATCTGCTAGTGTTGGCCAAAGTAACGCACTGATGTTGATAGTATCAGTTAGTGGAACAGCAGTGGTATTAGAACAGGAGGTGTAATATTGAAAAAAGATGCACAATATGTTGGGGTTGATGAAAAATTCATTCCAGAAGATGAAAAATATGTTAATAATTCTTTAAATGATGAAATTAAGGGTACTTTAAATGATGGAATAAAATCCGCAAAAAGCTATATTTCAAAGCCCGAAAATAAAGAGAAAATGAAGAAAACTGGAAAAAAAATACTAAATGTAGGAAAAGGTATAGGTATTGGTTACTTATGTTTTATCGGATTTATATTTTTAATGGTAATTATAGTTTTTATACTTGTATTTAGTAACATGTTTAAGGCGAACGAAAGAGCTGATAAGATGTATAATCAAGTAGAAAGTACTTTTAATGAGATAATGGATGAGACTATCAATTAAAATAATATATATTTAATAGGAGTAGAATATGGAAAAAAGTAAAAAAAGAATACCTTTATGGTTAATTATATTATTAGTGGGCATATTAATATCAGTTTTGTTTGTGGCTTTTGGTTTTTATAAGCAAAATGATGCTAAAAAAATTAACGAGATGAATGCACAGGAAGCACAAAGACAATCTAATGAAAAATATGAAAAAGCAAACGAGAGATATGCCGAAATTGAAGAAGAATTAGAAGAATTAAAGAAAAAATACAATGAAAAACAAGAAGAATGTAGCGCTCTTGATATGAGTGATCCAAATTGGTTTTCTAATAGTACAAGCTGCCAAAATCAAGCAAGTGACATTAATTCGCAAATAACTGATTTAGAAACAGAACAATTTAAATTAAAGAATGATAGCTATGTAGTTTATTATAAATTAGTTGAACCTATGTCATATCAGATTTTTTATATAATAGGGGCTTGCATCTTTGGTGTGTCTGCAATAGCATCTCTTATAATTTATTTAGTAAAACGTAAAAAAAGTACATAAAAGAAGCTTTAATAAGCTCCTTTTTTTGTTATAATAAAAAAGGAGATGATGATATGAAAAAACCTTTAGTATTATGTATTTTAGATGGTTGTGGAATAAGAGAAGAAACTGATGGAAATGCTTTTAAAAACGCTAATAAACCTACTTTTGATTATTTATGGAATAATTTTCCGCACTCCCTTTTAGAGGCAAGTGGTAACAAGGTTGGTCTTCCAAAAGGACAAATGGGAAATAGTGAAGTAGGTCACATGAACATAGGAGCTGGTAGAATCGTTTATCAGCCACTTGAGCTAATAAACAAGGCAATTGAAGATAAGAGCTTTTTTCAAAATAAAAATATATTAAACATTCTAAATCATGTTAAAAAGAACAATTCTAATCTTCACGTAATGGGGCTTTTATCATCCGGCGGCGTGCACTCACACGTTAATCATTTAATGGCACTAATTGATATGATAAAAGAAAATGGTGTTAAAAACGTGTGTTATCACTTATTTTTAGACGGAAGAGACGTTGATCCAAAAAGTAGTTACACGTATATAAAAATGCTAGAAGATAAAATAAAAGAAATTGGTATCGGTAAAATAGTTACGATATCAGGAAGATATTATGCGATGGATAGAGATAATAACTACGATCGGTTAAAAAAGGCATATGATGCCATTGTTTATAATAATGCACCAAAGTTTAATAGCCCAAAAGAAGTTATTGAAAAAAGTTATGAAAATGGTATTACTGATGAATTTGTTGTGCCAGCCTTAGTAAACGAAGGAAAGCTAAATGATAATGATGGCGTTATAACCTTTAATTTTAGACCAGATAGACTAAGAGAGATGTTTACGGCAATAACGAATCCAAAAGAAAGCCCGCTAGACGATGCAAAAGAATTTAATAACTTAAGCGTACTTACCATGATGCCTGTTGTAAATAGTGTTTTATGTCCTTTCGCATTTAATCATCAAAGTTTAGATAATACGTTAGGAAAATATTTATCAGAAAACAATCTTAATCAGTTAAGAATAGCAGAAACCGAAAAATATGCTCACGTAACTTACTTTTTTGATGGTGGGGTAGAAGAGAACTTTGATGGCATGAAAAAGATTTTAATGCCGTCTCCTAAGGTAGCAACTTATGACATGAAACCAGAAATGAGCGCAAAAGAAGTTACAGATGTGTTACTAAGTGAACTAGATAAAGATTATTTTGACGTTGTAATACTTAACTATGCTAATGGTGACATGGTAGGTCACACTGGTAATTATGAAGCCGCAAAAAAAGCCGTTGAATTTTTAGATACACGTCTTAAAATGTTATATGATAAAGTAAGTGAAAAAAACGGAATTTTAATTATTACCGCGGATCATGGAAATTGCGATATCATGTGGGATGAAAAACATATTCCAGTAACGTCACATACAACAAGCAAAGTACCTTTTATAATAACAAAAAAAGGTTTAATATTACAAAATGGTAAATTAGCGGATATAGCTCCTACCATGCTAGAATTATTAGGGTTAAAAAAACCAAAAGAAATGACTGGTGAGTGTTTATTTAAAGAAAAGAAA
Organism: uncultured bacterium; assembly: GCA_949288625.1. Classification (GTDB taxonomy): domain Bacteria; phylum Bacillota_I; class Bacilli_A; order RF39; family UBA660; genus Aphodocola. The sequence continues at coordinate 3,631 of CASEKZ010000090.1, forward strand.
CATTAGCATAAAGTTATGTAAAAATAATAAAAAAATGATGAAAAAAATTATAAATCTAATTTTTTGCAAAAATTGTCGAAAAATGTATAAAAAGGTATTGATTTTTTCTAAAAATATAGTATTATTAGATTGGAAGTACATATTTACTTCCCTTATTGCAAAAGACCGTTCGTACCCACTCGCGGTCTTTTTTAAATAAAAAAAAGGGCTTAATTAAAAGTCCTTTTTTTTATTTTTTTCATTTCTTTTTTTTCTGTTGTAAACTTTATTGTTCTCGCTTTTTTAGACGATTCTTTTACTATTACATTTATTGGCGTTCCAATCATGTAAGTGATATTTGTGTTTTCACCAGTTAACGAATTATTATTTTTATTATATTTATAATTATCAGTTGGTAGATTCCTTACGCTTATTATTCCCTTAAATCCTTCTTTTGTTTTAACACTTAGATATGATGCACAAACATACGTAACTATGCCATCAAAACTTTTTCCGATGTTATTTTCCATGAATTCTGCCATTCTCATTTCTTTCGCCTCGCGTTCTGCTTTATCAGCCTCGTTACTTCGTTCGCTGCAATGTGTTGAAACCTCATTAAGAAATTTATCTAACTCATCATAATTAAAATCATAGGTGTTATTATATAGGTTTAGTAATCGATGAACTTGTAAATCTGCATACCTTCTAATTGGAGACGTAAAATGAGTATAATATTTTAATGCTAGTCCAAAATGTTGTATGTTTATGTTTGAATATTTTGCTCTTTTAATTGAACTGGTTATGAATAATTCTAATATAGTATCATATTCTTCACAATTATTGATAATTTCATTTATAACATTTTGAAGATATTTGTTTGTTGTTATGCTTTTACATTTCTTAAAGTTTAGCCCAATTGTTTCTAAAAACTCTAAAAAATCAGTAACGTTTTCCTCGTTTGGAGCCTCATGAACTCTGTAAACAAATGGCAGTCCTTTATTAAAAACGTCTTGGGCAATCGTTTCATTAGCTAATAACATGAGGTTTTCTATAATTTTCTCAGCAACTTGCTGTGTTCTTTTCTCAAAACATATTGTTTCGCCTTTTCCCTTTACTTTTATTTCAGTACTGCCTAAGTTTAAATATCCGCGCTTTTCTTTAGCTTTATTTAATATGTGCGAAACATATTGTAAACATCTTAAATCTTCATAAAATGATTCATATCCTTCTAATTCTACTTTATCTATTAGTATTTTATTTACATCTTCATAAGTCATCTTCTTTTTAGAACATATTATACTAGGATATATTTTGTAATCTATAACTTTTCCTTGTTTATTAACAATCATTTCACACGTTTTTGTTAATCTATTAACCCCTGGGTAAAGGGAACAAATACCATTTGATAATTTCGAGGGAAGCATTGGAATAACCGTATTGTTCATATAAACGCTTGTTGCTCTATTATAAGCTTCATTATCAATCGCTGTTCCTTCTTTTACATAGTATGCAACATCCGCAATACATACGTATATCTTATAATTTCCATCTGGCAAAACATTAATTCCTATTGCATCATCTATATCTTTTGTATCAGATGCATCAATCGTAAATATGTTTTTATCCCTTAAATCTTTTCTTCCTTCTTTTAAGGCCTTTTTCATATCCACTATACCTGGTATTTTTTCTAATTCTTTAATTACTTTCTGATTAAATTCAACTTCGAAGCCATGATTATATGCAATTGTTTTTTCATCAATATCTGGCTCGTTTTTATAACCGATACTTTTGGCGATAACCCCATCGTATTGACTACTATAAGTAGTCAATCTTACTAGTAAGATTTCTCCAACGCCATATTTATCAATGTCTTTTTGATTAACCCTGATTTTTGTTTGTGCTTTTGTGTGATATGAAAAAAGCATGTTTTTTCCATTTATAAATTTAACTTCACAAGAAACTTGTTTTGCGTTTCGCTTGATAATTTTATCAACTTTTCCATATACGTTTTGCTTACTATCAACAAACAATTTTTTTACACAAATTACGTCTTTTTCTAAGATCCCTTCAGCTTCGTTCTTTGGAATCGTCACCTTAACGTTTTGATTATTTATAACTAAAACATCACCGCTAGGTAAAATATGCGCCTTGCCACAACAAATTGAGGTTTTGTTATCTAATACGCAATAGGTATCATTTTTGTTTTTATATATCATGCCTAAAACTTCTAGATCATAAAGCGCTTTTGTTAAAAATTCGCATTCCTCACTACTTAATTTTAATACCCCTTTTAATTCTTTTAGACCAATATTAGGACTTTTTTTAATAAGTTCCAATAACTGCTGTTCTAAAAATTCCATATTACTTTATACCTTTCATAATAATTATACTATATGTTGGTTAATATGTAAAAAAAATAATTATGATATTTTACAATTCTTATGAAAGAAGACAAATTATGAAACTGCTTTTATTAATTTTATTAAAATGGAAGTTACAAGTGTTATTATTGAAGAAATAAAAGATGCTTATTCTAACATATCATATGACGTACTAGAAAAAATTGAAATTAATAAGATTGTTCAAAAGTATCTTGATGGTGTATTTGATTCATTATTAAAAAAAAATGAAATTGAAGTTCCAAACACTAAAGAGGAATTACTAACCATAATTGAAAATAAAGAGAAAATCTTAGGAAAAAATGGAATTAATTTTACTGATGAACAAAAAGAACATATTACTAATAAACTAATTGAAAGTAACGCTATAATGATATTTATAAAATACTATCTAGTAAGCTTAAGAATAGTATGAATAATAGTGAAGAAAAATTGGTTTATACTTATTCATTTATACAATCAAATGTTTTTAGAATAATATGTTTTTCTTCAAAAATTATTTTATTGTTAATAATAGCTTTGTTAAAAAGTAGTTTTTATAGATGGAGTATTAACCTTGGAATTTCTCTTGTTACCTCAGGATTATTAATAGTTGCAATAACAAATAGATTTGAAGGGTTTCCTGCGTCAAATCTATCATGCCAAAATTTTTCAATAAACATAAATGACATAATAAATTATGGTTACGTTTGCATTATGTTAAGTGTACTTTTTATTATTATATATATAATTGGAAGTAAAGTAATAATATATAATGATAGGAAATATGAATATAAAGCTTTAATAATTTTTCATTTATCTATATATTTTGTGTATATTTGTACCAATTTTACGTATAATTTAAATATGAAAAGGTTTTAAAAAATAATTAGCACTTCTACTTGACAAGTGCTAAAAATAGTGGTATAACATAATCAGAAAGGAAGATGAGATATATGAGTTTATTACCAAGAAATTATTTCGGTGACTTTTTTGATGACTTCATGCCAGTAAGTAAAGATGAGAATATGAAATGTGATATTTATGAAAAAGATGGAGCTTATCATATTGAAATGGACGTTCCTGGGTTTGACAAAAGCGAAATAAAAATTGAAGCTAAGAAAGATTATTTAACGATAACAGCTGAAAAGTCTAACGAAACAAATGATGAAGATAAAGATAAAAATTATATTCATCGCGAAAGAACTTATGGAAAATATCAAAGATCTTTTTACTTACATGATTTGGACTCTGAAAAGGTTAACGCGGAATTCAATAATGGAGTTTTGAAAATTACCGTTCCTAAAAAGGATGAGAATGAAGATAAGAAATTCATCGAAATAAAATAATTAGTAAAATAAAGGGCAAGTGAAAGCTTGCTTTTTTATTTAACTTGATATTTCTTTTTTATTATGATAGAATATGCTTCGTTGTAGTATTTAGTAGTAAATAATAACTAAAAGGGTGATTTTGGTGGACAAGCAGGAAAAAGAAATTTTAAGAAAAAAAGCTTTAAAAGCAAAGTTAGAACAGCTAAAAAAACAAAGATATGATGATCTAAAAGCTGGAAGATGTGTATATGAAGCAAAACAAAGCACGATTAGGATTAATAAGAGGTACCATTGGCTTTTGTTTTGGGGGTTGAAGGCTCAAAGAATTTTGTCTGGATACAGGCTTCATATCTTAAATGAACTTCCGAAGACTTATATAAATTCAAAAAATGAAGAGTTAAGCATTTCTGAAAGACCAATTATTTTTGCACCTAACCACGCAAGAAAAAAGGATATTGAAATGCTTCTTGAAGCGATAAAAAAACACGTTATATTACTTTCTGGTGATTTCGAAAATCTTCATGGCACTTTTAGTGGGACACTGCTTGAAAAAAATGGTATTATATACTTTGATATGAGTGATATTTATGATACGGATGAGTTAAAAAATGATAAAAAGTACGTATGTGAATTAGAGGAATATTTAAAAATAAATAAAGATTCTATTATAAATGAAGAATATAAAAAAGAATTAGAAGAATATAACAATAAATTAAGGAACATAATAAATGATAGGCAAAATGTTAAACAAGTTGAAAAACAAGTTTTGTTATCGTTTAAGGGTTTATTAAAATTCTTTGAAGCATCTTGGAATTTATCTCCTAATTTACTCGTGTATAAAGGTTATTACTCATTAGTCCAGACCGCTTTGGATACTAATGCTTTAGTTATTCCGGTAGCATTTGAGCAACCAGTAGATTTTGATATGAATGATAAGGATATATACATTAAGTTTGGTAAACCAATTGATTATTTAGAAAAATACCATATGGTTAATGGGGCTAATAACTCTAAAGTAAAAAGAACCCTAACACATGAAGAAAAAAAAGAAAGTATAGAAGAGTTAAGGGGTCAATTAGCAACTTTATTATATGAAATAATAGAAAAATATTGTTCTGAAAAAAGATCAGACATCAAAGCTGATTATTGGGAAAAATATAAGAAACACGTTTTATCGGAATGGTATTTTGCTGAAGATGATATAAATAAAAGACACTTTGTTGATAAATCCATCGTAGAACAAGAAAATGCTTTTGAACATTTAAATTATTTAAACATTAATAAAAATAATGCGTTTTTGTTAAACAAAAGAAATCATCATTAATTAATGGTGTTTTTTTTATTTGATATGTTTTATTATTCATGTTATACTCTAATTATAGTAAGGAGGTTTCATTATGAATAATTTATATTTTCCAATATGTGCCGTTTTAATAAACATATTAATAGTTGTCGTGTTTTTTTCTAAAAAAAGAATAAAAAGCGATGAAACCAAGGCATATTCATTATTAATTATAGTAGCTCTTTTAGAGTCGGTTTTAGCGGTCGTTTTAGTTACTTTGATGAATTTATTTGGTATTCCTAACTATATATATAACATTCATAGAGTAGATTATGTATTAATATTATTATGGGTATGGGCTTTATTTAATTATGTTTCAATAGTATCTTTAAATAATAATAAAAAATTAAGGGTAATGATTCAAAAAACATCCATGATAATAAATATATTAATATTTATAAGTTTCTTTTTCTTAAAGGTCAACGTAATTAATCAAAATGGTGTAATAGATACTAATGGTGATGCGATGAACGTACTTGTAATGGCATTAGGTATTTATGTTGCTTTAATATTACTGCTAGTATTTAAATCGTTAATCAAAAACATAAAAAGTTCTAATAACAAAAAGTTTATACCATTACTTTTTCTAGCTATATTAGGCATTGTTGCTCTTGTTATAAGAAGGGTTGCACCAGAGGTATTAATGATATCTTTAATGGCGGCTTATGCTGATTTAATCATGATTTTTACGATTGAAAACCCAGATGTTAAAATGATTTATGAGCTTAATAAAAATAAAAAGCTTTTAGAAAGTATGAGTGAGGAAAAATCAAACTTTTTATTTAGTATGTCACAGGATACAAAAAAACCAATTGAAAATATTCTTGAAGTTAAGAAAATGCTAGAAAATGAAAAAGATTTAAAAACCATTGATACTGGTTTAAAAGTAATAGAAAATAATGCGAGAGGTTTAAAAAACATTATTAATAATGTACTTGATATATCAAGTATTTCATCTAGTAAGCTAGTTGTTTCAAATGAAACGTATAATATATATTCAATTTTAGACACAGCATTAAGTAGTGTTAAGAAAAAATTAGATTCCAAAGTAAATTTAAGAACCAACATTAGTAAAAACGTACCAACGGAATTGTATGGAGATTCCATTAAGTTAAAACAAGTAATAACTAGTATTTTATTTAACGCTGCTAAATATACTAAAGAAGGATACGTAGAACTAAGCGTAAATGAAATCGTTAAGTATGACGTTTGTAGATTAATAATTGAAATAGAAGACTCAGGAAAAGGTATGAGCGTTGAAAAGCTAAATGAACTTTTAAAAAGTAATAGTGATTTAGAAGATACTGATCTTTTAAAATTGAATAGTTTAGATGTTGATTTAAAACTTGCTTTTAAAATCATGAAAAAGCTTGGCGGCTTTATAAATATAAAAAGTGAAGAAGGTAAAGGTAGCACTTTTACGATTGTGTTAGATCAAAAAATAAAGCAAGAAAAAGATCCGTTTTTTGATAAATACATATTTAATAGGAAAAAAATAATTGCTGTTAGTGACAATTTACAAACTTTAAAAGATATTAATTTGCTAGCTAATGATTATGAGGTTGATTTTTTAACAACGATGCATGGAAATGACTTGGTTCAAAGGGTAAAAAATGGCGAGGTATTTGATCTTATAATATTAGAAGATGAATTAAAACCATTGTCAGCCTTAGGCCTGCTTGGTGAGTTGCAAGAAGCTAAAACTGGTTTTAATACTCCGACGATTGTTATGTTAAATAAAAATAAAGAATCAATTAAAGAACATTATTTAGATGATGGATTTAGTGATTATATAAGAAAAGAAAACTTAGAAGAAGAGTTTAAACGAATTATAAAAAAATATATTTAATAAAGCATCTACGGGTGCTTTATTTTTTACGTTATATGATATAATTATAAGTGGTGATTAGCTTGAAAGAAACATCATTAGAACTATTAAAAATATTTATAAAAAATGGTTATGAGGCCTATTTGGTGGGTGGCTTTGTAAGGGATTACGTTCTTAAAAGAAAAAGTTATGATGTTGATGTATGCACGAATGCAACCCCAATGCAAATAAAAGAAATCTTTAAATGCGTTAAAGTACCTTTTGAAAAATATGGTTCGGTTCATTTAACTTATAAAAAAGTTAATTTTGAGATAACTACTTATAGAATTGATATTGTATATAAAAATGGTAGGTCTCCATCCCAAATAAGTTATACTAATGATTTGTTAACTGATTTAAAAAGAAGAGATTTTCTGATGAATACCTTGTGTATGGATTCGGATGGTAATATAATTGACTTATTAGGTGCTAAAAAAGATATTGAAAATAAATTAATAAGATCGATAGGGGATCCTAACGTTAGATTAAAAGAAGATACGCTTAGAATATTAAGAGCAATTAGGTTTGCTACTGAACTTAATTTTAAACTAGATGATGAGTTAAAAAAAGCAATTACAAGTAATGCTAATTTGTTAGATAATTTATCTTATTATAGAAAAAAGCAAGAACTAAATAAAATATTTTCATCTGATAATGCAATTGTTGGTATTAACTTGATTAAATCTTTAAAGCTTGAAAGTTATCTTGGTATTGATTTAAATAAGAACATAGTTAAGACAAGTGATCCAATTGGTATGTGGTTACAAGTTAAGCCAAATAGTAAATATCAGTTTACTAATAATGAAAAACAGTATATGAAGTCAATTTTAACCATTTTAAAAGATGGAAACATAAATGACATGGAATTATATAAAAATGGTGTTTATGTTTGCTATATAGCGGCACAAATACTTAATATTAATACATCTAACATATATGATAGATATGATAAACTTCCAATAAAAAATAAAAATGATATCGCCTTAAGACCATTAGACATGATTAGACTACTTAAAATAAAGAATAAATCTAATTTAAAGATTATAATTAATGATGTTGAAAATAAAATAATAAACCTTAAATTAAGTAATGATAAACAATCTATAATTAATTACTTAATTGATACTTATGATAATAGTATGTTATAATCATGCTAAAGAAGGTGTGTTTTATGGTTAATAAAAAATTACTAGAATTGGTTGATAATAAGAATCATTTTACGGTTGATAAATGTGTTTTATTATGTGCTAGAAAAATGAAACTTGATACTGACTCTCTTATTTTATTAATATATTTATTAAATGGTGAAAATAACCAGTTATTTAATTATAAGAAAATATTAAAAGAATTGGATTTTAGTGAAAAAGAGTTATTAAGTGCGATTTCACAGCTAAAGGAAAAGAAGATATTATCAATTGTTATGCAAAAGGATGATAATGGTATTTTAGAAGAAAGATTAAATATAAATTCTTTTTATGAAATTTTGGTTTCAAAACTTTTAGATGATACGGAAACTGCTGGTAGTGAAAACGATTTGTTTGGTATTTTTGAAAAGGAATTTGGAAGGACGTTATCACCGATGGAGTATGATATAATAAACGATTGGACTGAATCAAAAATATCTAAAGATTTAATAATAGCGGCCTTAAAAGAAGCTGTTTTTAATGGGGTTAGTAATTTAAGATACGTAGATAAAATTTTATATGAATGGAATAAAAAAGGAATAAAAAACGTATCTGATATAGAAAAGAAAAACAAGAAACAAGAAGATGAAAAAAGCGGAACTTATTACGAGTATGATTGGTTAAACGAATAAAAAGGAAGAATCAAATGATTCTTCCTTTTACTGTGTTGTTACACTTGAGGTTGTAGTAGTTGAAGTTGTTGACTTTTCTTTAACGGTTATGGTTCTTTTAATGGTTGTTGAATTTCCTTGATAAGTAACTTTGTATGTTAAAGTATAATTACCAGGGGTATCGGTGTTAACTTCACCATCAATAAGTTCAATGGTACTTTGCTGTGTTACATCAACTGAGTTATATAATACTGTTATTGGAACACTATCAATAAAGCGTTCTCCTTGATCGATGATTTCGTTGCTTGCTTTAACGTCAAAGTCAGATTTTATTGATACACTATGTTCTACACCTTTACTTCGGTTAGTTTTATAATTAGCGTACGCTGTATATATAACATATACTGGGTTAGAATAATTAGTCGTGTGCGTGTAAGATTCTGAGGTTGTTGTTCCAACGTATGTTTCACTGCCTTTCGGACCATTTTTAACGTATATGTCATATCCTAAAATTCCAAAGCTTTCATCAGAGTTAAGATTTAGCATGTCTTCGGCGCTTAAGCCATTCCAACTTAAATGAATGGTATTATTAGAAACGGTACTAGTTACGTTACTTACGCTTGGTAAAGTATCATAGTCTCCTGTTGTTTCTTTAGGTGCAGTGCCTTTTCTAAAGTAGCCGGTAACTTTCATGCTACTAGGAGTACTTGCACTAGCAAGTTTAAGTGGCATTGAATTTTTAACTACTTCAACTGCTTCAATGCTTGATGGTACTTTAAACGTACTACCATCTTTATCAAATAAGTTTTCGGCTAAGTTGCGATAGAATCGATCACGTGTTGTCCAGTCAGCTGTTGTACTATAATGTTCTTTATACACGCGATCATAGCCATACCAAAACGTTAATGTATAAGTAGGAGTATATCCACACACCCATAAGTCATTTATCGCACTTCTAGATAGTCCATATTTTTTTATGTCCTCATCACTAAAGTTACTAGTACCGGTTTTTGCCGCTACTTGAACGCCTCCTATGTTAGCAGCACTTCTTGCAAGTCCATCAGTAACAGACCAACTTAAGGCGTAATTAATGATGTATGCGGTAGAGTCCTCCATAACCTTTGTTTTATCATGTTTTGCTTCAACTACCTCGTCAGTTTCTTTATAAACGAATTTTGTTATAGTATGAGGCTTTATGTAATAACCACCATTAGAAAATGCTTGGTATGCACCGGCCATTGTCATTGGACTCGTTCTTGATTCGTCATCACCTTTACTACCGGTAAATGAACCTATACTATGCGCTTCATGAATTTTATTTGGTTTATGTGTGTCACTTGGATCGTCTGGATTTACACATATATCTTTTTCCTTATCATATTCATAATCAACATCACGATCATAGTCAACGTTGCAAAC
>CASEKZ010000091.1 GCA_949288625.1 uncultured bacterium
AATCAAAGAAGTATTAGAAGAAATAAGCCCAGTAGAAAATTTCTCTGGAACATTATCTTTAGAATTTGGTGAATACTCATTTGATGAACCAAGGCATACGATTAAAGAATGTAAGGAGAAGAAAACTACTTATGCTGCTCCATTAAAGGTTCAAACTCGACTTTTTAATAATGAAACAGGAGAGGTAAAAGAACAAGAAATCTTTTTGGGGGATATGCCGCTTATGACTGATTCTGGATCATTTATATTTAATGGTTCAGAACGTGTTATTGTATCACAATTAGTACGTTCTCCAAGTGTATATTATGGAAGAGAAATAGATAAGAATGGACGTTCTATTATTTCTTCACAATTGATACCAAATAAGGGTACTTGGCTTGAGTATAAACTTAATAGCAAAGACGTTGTAGACGTTAGAATTGATCGTAATAGAAAGGTTGTTGTAACGGCTTTCTTAAGAGCTTTTGGGTTATCATCAGACGATGATATATTAAAATTATTTGGTAATGATGAGTATTTAGTTAATACTTTATCAAAAGACTCAACTAAAAATACTGATGAGGCTTTACTTGAGATTTATGAGAAATTAAAACCGGGTGAACCAGCGACTCTTGATAGTGCTAAAAACCAGTTGATAACAAGGTTTTTTGATAATTTTAGATATGATTTAGCGAAGGTTGGACGTTATAAGTTTAATAAGAAGTTAAACGTAATGGATCGTTTGTTAAATCAAACAATAGCACAGGACGTTGTGGTTGATGGTAAAGTTGTGGTTAAAGAAGGCACAAAGCTTACTCATGAAGTTTTGGAAACTTTAAAGCCAGTTTTAGATAATGGATATGGTATGGTTGATGCAACTAGTGATAAAGAATTAGATGATCATACATCGGTTCAAATTATAAATATATATTCACCAATTGAACCTAATAAAGTATTAAAGGTAATTGGTAATGATCCGACGCTTGCTGTTAAAACACTTACTATATCAGATATATATGCATCTGTATCTTATTATTTAAATTTACTTCATAACGTAGGTTCAATTGATGAAATAGATAACTTATCAAATCGAAGATTAAGACAAGTAGGAGAACTTTTACAAAATCAATTTAGAGTAGGCGTTGCTCGTATGGAAAGGGTTATTCGCGAGAGAATGACAACTTTAGACATTGAAACGGCAACTCCTAAGACTTTGATTAACATAAGACCAATAACGGCCGTAATAAAAGAATTCTTTGGTTCAAGTCCGTTATCACAATTCATGGATCAAATTAACCCTTTATCTGAGTTAAATAACAAGCGTCGTTTATCAGCTTTAGGGCCAGGTGGATTATCGAGAGATAGGGCTGCTATGGAAGTACGTGATGTTAATGTATCTCACTATGGTAGAATTTGTCCTATTGAGTCACCTGAGGGTGCAAACATAGGTTTAATTACATCTCTTGCGAACTACGCAAAGGTAAATGATTATGGTTTTATAATGACTCCATATAGAAGGGTTAAAAATGGTAAATTGCAAGATCAAATCGACTATTTAACAGCCGATGAAGAAAACGGACATATAATAGCTCAGGCAAAGGTGGATATGGATGGAAACACCATAGTTCAGGAACATTGTCCTGCGCGTCATAATGGTGATAATATTCTTGCAAAGCCAAACGAAATAGATTACATAGATGTATCGCCACAACAAATAGTATCGGTAACTACAAGTTGTATTCCATTTCTTGATCATGATGATGCTCACCGTGCATTAATGGGATCTAACATGCAGCGTCAAGCACTTCCTTTATTAAAGGCAGAGGCTCCTTTGGTAGCAACTGGAATAGAAGCCCAAGCCGCAAAGGATTCTGGTGTTTGTGTAATTGCTAAAGCAGATGGTGTAGTGGAATATGTTGATGGTAAAAAAATAATTGTTAAAACAACTAAAGCAAAAGATATATATATATTAAAGAATTTCGAAGGATCAAATGCTGGTACTTGTTATCATCAAAGACCAATAGTTAGAATTGGTGATAAAGTAAAACGAGGTCAAATAATCGCGGATGGGCCATCTACTGATAAGGGAGAAGTTGCATTAGGTAAAAATTTAACCGTTGCATTCATGACTTATAATGGATATAACTATGAGGATGCTGTTATTTTAAATGAAAGAATGGTTAAAGATGATGTTTTAACATCAATTTATATTGAAGATTATGAAATTCAGTGTCGCGACACTAAGTTAGGTCCTGAGGAAATTACTCGTGATATTCCAAACGTTAGCGAAGAGGCTCGTAAGAACCTAGATGCTAATGGAATTATAAGGATAGGAACCGAAGTTAAAGAAGGTGACATTCTAGTTGGTAAGGTAACTCCAAAGGGAATGGTAGAATTAACTTCAGAAGAAAAATTATTACACGCAATCTTTGGTGAAAAAACTCGTGAAGTAAGAGATACATCACTACGTGTTCCACATGGTGGAGCTGGTATTGTTCATGATATTAAAATTTATACTAAGAAAGATTCTGATGAATTACCATCGGGTGTAAGTAAGGAAATTCGTGTTTATATAATTCAAAAGCGCAAGATTCAAGTTGGGGATAAAATGGCTGGTCGTCACGGAAACAAGGGTGTTATTTCGCTTGTCGCACCACAAGAAGATATGCCATATTTACCTGATGGTACTCCGGTTGATATATTACTTAATCCACTTGGTGTTCCATCTCGTATGAATCCAGGACAGATCCTTGAAATGCATTTAGGTATGGCCGCTAAAAAATTAGGCGTTTATACATCTACTCCAGTATTTGATGGTGCAACATGGGAAGATATTCAAGAAATGATGAAGGAAGCTGGTATGGAACCTGATGGCAAGACAATATTGTATAATGGTAAAACCGGAGAACCTTTTGATAATCGTGTTGCAGTTGGTGTTATGTACATGATAAAACTAGATCATATGGTTGATGATAAATTACATGCTCGTGCAACTGGGCCATATTCATTAGTTACACAGCAACCATTAGGTGGTAAGGCACAATTTGGTGGCCAAAGATTTGGTGAAATGGAAGTTTGGGCACTTTACGCGTATGGTGCAGCACATGTGCTTCAAGAAATCTTAACGGTTAAATCGGATGATGTTGTTGGACGTGTTAAAGTTTATGAATCCATCGTTAAAGGAAAGCCAATTAATCAAGCTGGAGTTCCAGAAAGCTTTAGGGTTCTTGTTAAAGAGTTCCAAGCATTAGGATTAAACATTGCAATGATTACTGAGGATGGAAAAGAAGTAGATGTTAAAACACTTGAAGAAGAAGAGGATAAGGAATCATCGCCATTATCAATCGAGGAAATAGATAACGTGCCAATTGTCAATTCAAAACAATCTGTAGAGGTTGTCTCTGATGAAGAGGTAAATTCTGAATCAGAGGATATAACCGAAGAAGAAAACGATGATTATGAAGCCGAAATAGAAGATCAACTAGATGATATGAATGATGCTTTAATGGAAGGGGATGAAGATTAATGTTAGATGCTAATAGATTTGAAGGAATTAAAATATCTATCGCTTCACCCGAGCAAATACGTGAATGGTCATATGGTGAAGTAAAAAAGCCAGAAACCATTAATTATCGTACCTTAAAGCCTGAAAGAGATGGTTTATTTTGCGAGAAAATCTTTGGTCCAACTAAAGATTATGAGTGTGCTTGTGGAAAATATAAAAGATTAAGATATAAGGATATAGTTTGTGATAGATGTGGTGTTGAAGTTACAAAGTCTAAGGTTCGTCGTGAACGTATGGGGCACATCGAACTTGCAACACCTGTATCTCACATTTGGTTTTTTAAGGGTGTACCAAGTCGTATGGGGCTTGTTCTTGATATGTCTCCAAGGGATTTAGAGGAAGTATTATATTTTGTATCATACGTGGTAATTAATCCAGGGTCTGCGCCTTTAGAGAAAAAACAAACTTTATCTGATAAAGAATACCGTGCTTATTTTGAAAAGTATGGAAATACTTTTGAAGTAGGTATGGGAGCTGAAGCTATTTTAAAATTATTAAAGGAAATTGATGTAAAAGAGGAAATAAAGAAAATAGAGGAAGAATTAGAAGATGCATCAGAACAAAAGAAGACCAGGTTATTAAAAAGGCTTGATATTCTAGATTCGTTTGATAAGTCAGGAAATAAACCAGAATGGATGATCTTAACTGCTCTTCCTGTTATACCTCCAGAGTTAAGACCGATGATACAATTAGATGGTGGACGTTTTGCAACAAGTGATTTAAACGATTTATATAGGCGTGTTATAAATCGTAATAATCGTTTAAAAAAATTACTTGAGTTAAATGCTCCTTCAATTATTGTTCAAAATGAAAAAAGAATGCTTCAAGAAGCGGTTGATGCTTTGTTTGATAACGGAAGACGCGGTAGAAACGTAACTGGTCCTTCTAACAGACCTTTAAAATCGATTTCAAGTATGTTAAAAGGTAAGCAAGGACGTTTTCGTCAGAACTTACTAGGTAAGCGTGTAGATTATTCTGGACGTTCAGTTATTGCGGTTGGCCCTACTCTTAAGATGTATCAATGTGGTATACCAAAGGAAATGGCATTAGAATTATTTAAGCCACATGTTATTCATGGTTTAGTACAAAGAGATATTGTTCATAATATCAAGTCTGCTAAAAAATTGATTGAAAATCAAGACGAAAGAGTATGGGATGTTGTTGAAGATGTTATAAAAGAACACCCAGTAATGTTGAATCGTGCTCCAACGCTTCATAGGTTAGGTATTCAAGCGTTTGAACCTAAGTTGGTTAGTGGTAAAGCTATTCGTCTTCATCCACTTGTTTGTACGGCATTTAACGCTGATTTTGATGGTGACCAAATGGCAGTACACGTACCACTTTCTGAAGAAGCTCAAGCAGAAGCTAGAATATTAATGCTTGGCGCGAACAACATTTTATCTCCAAAGGATGGGAAACCAATTGTTACTCCATCACAGGACATGGTTTTAGGTAATTATTACATAACTATGGAAAAAGCTGGAATTGATGGGGAAGGAAGAGTATTTAAGGATGCTAATGAAGCAATTGGAGCATATGAAAGACGTGAAATTACTTTACACGCAAGAATTGCTCTTCCAGCTAAATCACTAAAGTATAAAACCTTTACTGAAGAACAAAAAGAAATGTATTTGGTAACAACAGTTGGTAAACTAATCTTTAACGAAGTATTACCAGACGGATTTCAGTATATAAACGAGCCAAGTGATGAAAACTTTGAAAATTTAACTCCAATGAAGTTTTTCTTGAAAAAAGGGGAAAATATTAAAGAGGCAATTAAAGCTATGCCGCTTGTAAAACCTTTTCCTCAAGGGGCTTTAAAAAGTATTATTGCACAAATCTTTAAACGTTATAAAACAACTGAGACTTCTATCATGTTAGATAGATTAAAAGATTTAGGATTTAAATATTCTACTTTATCTGGCATTTCAATTTCAATCGCTGATGTTGAAACAAGTGAAAAGAAACATGAAATCGTTGAAAAATCTCAAAAAATAGTTGATATGATAAATAAACAATATAGGCGTGGTTTAATAACCGATAGAGAACGTTATGAAAAGGTTTGTGAGGTTTGGAATAAAGCAACAAATGAAGTTCAAGTTGAGTTAAAAGCTAAGGTAGAAGCACCTAGCGATAATCCTATCATGATGATGATTAATTCTAAAGCTCGTGGTAATATATCACAATTTACGCAGCTTGCAGGTATGCGTGGACTTCTTGCTAAACCTAATGGTGAAGCAGTAGAAATTCCGGTTACTTCATCGTTTATAGATGGACTTTCAGTTTCAGAATTCTTTATTTCAACTCACGGCGCTCGTAAGGGTAATGCAGATACAGCATTGAAAACAGCTGATTCTGGATATTTAACAAGACGTTTAGTGGATGTTGTTCAAGACGTTATTGTAAAAGAAGAAGATTGTGGAACTATTCAAGGCGTTGTTGTCTCAGATTTTATCGATGAAAATGCTGGTACCGTAATAGAAACGCTACATGAACGTATCGTTGGACGTTATACTAATAAAAAAGTTGTAAATCCTACAACTAAGGAAATTATAATCGATAAAAACGAATTGATTACTGAGCCAATTGCAGACAAAATAGATAAAGCTGGTATTAAAGAAGTTGAAATAAGAACGGCTTTAACTTGTAAAACAGAAGGTGGAATTTGTAGACATTGTTATGGTACAAATTTGGCTACTGGAAACGTTGTTGAAATAGGTGAAGCAGTTGGTATTATGGCTGCTCAATCAATCGGTGAGCCAGGTACGCAGTTAACCATGAGAACGTTCCATACAGGTGGAGTTGCATCGGGCGAGGATATAACTCAAGGTTTACCGCGTGTTCAGGAATTGTTTGAGGCTAGAAATCCAAAAGCAAAATCAACTATCGCTGAAATAGATGGTAAAGTAACTAAGATTGATGATTTAAATGGTAAGTATAAAATAGAAATTACAAATGATGTTGAATCAAGAGAACATACTACTAATTATGGTGTTAAACTTTGTGTTGAAGTAGGAAACGTTGTTAAAGCTGGTGATAAACTTAACGTAGGTTCAATTAATCCTAAAGAGTTACTTGCTGTAACCGATCCTATAACTGCTCAAAATTACATTCTAGAAGAAGTACAAAAAGTTTATAAATCACAAGGTGTTGATGTTTCTGATAAACATATAGAAATACTTGCACGTCGTATGATTGCTAGAATTAAAATAGTAGATGGTGGTGAAACGCCTTTGGTAGATGGTAAATTAGTTTCAATGCACGAATTTACTAAGGTCAATAAAGACGCAATTATCCAAGGTAAAAAGCCAGCTACTGGTAGACCAATAATGCTTGGTATTACTAAAGCATCATTGGAGACTGATTCGTTCTTGTCTGCCGCATCATTCCAAGAAACAACAAGGATTTTAACTGATGCAGCAATTAAGGGCAAGATTGATCACTTAACTGGTTTAAAAGAAAATGTTATAATTGGTAAGCTAATACCAGCAGGAACCGGTTCTAAATATTATTCTAACGTTAAGTATATTTTAGAAAGTGAACAAGTTGGCGACGATGCATTAGACGCCTTAGAAAATCAATTAACAGATTAAGAAAGCATAAAGCTTTCTTTTTTGTTGACATAAATTGTATTTTGTTATATCATACATCTTATTGAAATAGGGGTGTTTTTGTGTATAAAAAAAGAAAGAAGTTCACAAACCGAGCATATGATATTAAACTTGCTATAATATGTGATAAATTAATCGAAATAAATACTAGTGCTTTTTTTGCAATATCGAAAAAATTTATTGAGAAAAAAGATGGCTCTTTAGGACGTGATTTAACACTAGATGGTAAAAATGAAGTTCCAATCATTATTTCATCAGTTCCAGTGGAAACGTTATTTATTCCATCAACTTATCGTTTGAATGAAGATGGAGTTTTAACTAACTGGGATGGGGATGTTGTTTTAGCTAAGCTAGTTCATTACCAAATGATGTTTACTGATGGACAAATAAATGGAGAAAATTACACTGATTTAAATTTGGATATAAAAATTCCTTCATCTTCAAAAAGTGTTAAACTTTGTTTAAGAAAGAGGTGATTGGTATGGTTGTAAAATCTTTAAATGATGTTTTTAAGATAATGTTTAATTATGGAGCTTGCGATCAACAATTTTTCTTTGTGGTAAATTTTTTAATTAGTTGTTTTAAGAATTGGAACGCTAGTGATTTTTCTGATTGTATTATAAATGATTATATTTCTGTAAAAAAAGATGATAATAAAGGTTTTTATATGAATTTTAAAAAAAATTATTATTACATCATGCACGTGGATAATCCGGTTATGACAACCATTAGTTATCATAATAAAACATTAAATATTTCAATTTGGGATTCATCTAAAAAAGAAGTATATTTTGCTGAGATATTAGAAGATGGCACAACCATTTCATATTATGATGAATCAGGATACGAGTTAGGAATAAAACAAGAAGGCTACTTACATTTAGGTTCAACGTTTAAAAATATGCCACCAAAAACAAAATGTTATCTAGATTCTGATGAAAGCTATAATAAATTTTTAGAAAAATTAAATTTGTTGAAAACTTCTACTTTAAAAACAGCCATATTTTATTACGATGATGAAAATAAATTAAAGGTTTTATAAATAAAGTTTAAAATTTATTAAAAGACAATAAATAACATAGTTTTCTTTAACTTTTATGTTACAATATACGTTAGGTGGTTTTATGAACGAAGTTACTAAATTTTTATTAAATTTAAATATTAATGATACTGAACCATTAATTGTTGGTGTATCATATGGTCCTGATTCAATGGCATTATTGAATATTGTTAAAGAAAAATATCCAAAAAATAAAATTATTTGTGCTCACGTACATCACAACCACCGAAAAGAAAGTGATGAAGAGCAGGAACAGTTGAAAAAATTCTGCGTTAAAAATAACATAATGTTTGAATTTATGAAAATAACAGAATATAAAAATAATAAGTTTACCGAAGAAGAAGCAAGAATAAAACGATATAAGTTTTTTGAATTTTTAGTTAAAAAATATAATTCTAAATATTTATTTACGGCACATCATGGGGATGACCTTATTGAAACTATTTTAATGAGAATAACAAGGGGTTCAACATTAAGGGGATATGCTGGCATTTCTTTGATTAGTAACAGGGATAATTACAATATAATAAGGCCACTTCTTTTTGTTACTAAAGAAGATATTTTAAAATATTGTAATAATAAGAAAATAAATTATGCTGAGGATAAGTCTAATTTTGATGATAATTATACAAGAAATAGATATCGTAAATATATTTTACCATATCTTAAGAAAGAAGATCCTAAGGTACATAAAAAGTTTTTGAAGTTTTCTTTATTACATAGTAAATATGATGATTATTTTACTAATTTAGTTAATAGACTTTATGATGATGTTGTTAATAATAACGTGCTTAACCTAAGTGAGCTTTTAAAAAATGATGAAGTGGTTATAAGAAGAATAGTTATGAGGTATTTGCATAATAATTATGGTAATGAGATTATAAGAATAACAGATGATAATACTAATGCTATTTTATCGCTTATTAGTAGCAATAAATCAAGTGGATCCGTTTGTTTACCAAACAAGAAAATGTTAATAAAATCTTATAATAAGTTATATTTTGATAATGATTTTAAATATAATGATTATTGCTTAATGCTTAATGAGTATGTAGAACTTCCAAATGGTTTTGTAGTTAGACAAATTAATAAGTTAGAAAATAAATCAAATTACGTAACAGCTGTTAGTTATGATGATGTTCGTTTTCCGTTATACATAAGAAACGTAACTAAAGGTGACAGAATTAACGTTTTAGGGCTTAATGGTTCTAAAAAGGTGCAAGATATTTTTATTAATGAAAAGGTACCTAAGAATATTAGGGGTAGTTATCCGGTTGTGGTTGATAGTGAAGATAAAATAATTTGGATACCAGGACTTAAGAAATCTAAATATGATAAGTCAAAAGCCGGGAAATATGATATAATATTAAAGTATTACAAGGAGGAAAAAAATGACAACACAAGGTAATCAAAATATGAAAAAAGGCTTTTTTCCTTATGTTTTGTTACTTACTATTGGTTTGGCGTTATTGTTTTTTTATAACATGGCTAGTAGTACTAATAAGGAATTAACTTATAATGAGTTTAATAAAGCTTTGTCAGATAACAATATAAAAGAAGTAGTTATTACGCCATCTGCTGCGGCGTATACTTATCAAATAACAGGAAAGTTAAAAGATGCTAAAGAAGGAGAAACGTTTAGTGTAAAAACACCTCTTTCTGATACGGTTATTGATGATATAGTAGCTGCAAGTGAAAAGAAAGATTTTAAGATAATATCTGAATCTGATCCAGCATCAAGTTTGTGGTATAACTTCTTGTTAAATATTGCTCCATTCTTATTAATAATAGGTTTAGCTTTTTGGTTTGTTACAAAGCAACTTAATGCTCAAAAAGGATCAATGGATTTTGGAAGAAGCAAAGCTAAATTAAATCCAGATACCGGAAAAGTAACCTTTAAGGATGTTGCAGGTCTTCCAGAAGAAAAAGAAGAATTACAAGAACTAATTGACTTTTTAAAATATCCTAAAAAATTTCAAAAACTTGGTGCAAGAATACCTAAAGGTGTACTATTAGTAGGGCCACCAGGAACAGGTAAAACGCTTCTTGCAAAAGCGGTAGCGGGAGAGGCAAACGTACCATTTTACTTTATTTCTGGTTCTGATTTCGTAGAATTATACGTTGGTGTTGGAGCTTCCCGTGTTAGGGATATGTTTAAACAAGCAAAGCAAAACGCACCATGTTTAATCTTTATTGATGAAATAGATGCTGTTGGTCGTCAGCGTGGAACTGGTATTGGCGGTGGTCATGACGAAAGAGAGCAAACCCTTAACCAGTTACTAACCGAGATGGACGGATTTGGTTCTAATGAGGGAATTATAATTATTGCTGCAACTAATAGACCTGACGTACTTGATCCAGCTTTGTTAAGACCGGGAAGATTTGATAGGCAAGTAACCGTTGCCCTTCCTGACGTAAAGGCAAGGGAAGATATTTTAAAAGTACATGCTAAAAATAAAATTTTATCAAAAGCCGTGCATTTAGATAGTATTGCAAAAAGGACTGTTGGTTTTTCTGGAGCCGATTTGGAAAACTTACTTAATGAGGCTGCTCTTCTTGCCGTAAGAAGAGAAAAATCTACAATTACCATGCCTGAAATCGACGAGGCAATTGATAGGGTAATAATGGGTCCTGCAAAATTAACCAAAAAATACACGGTAAAAGAAAAAAGGCTTGTTGCATATCATGAAGCAGGTCATGCCGTTTTGGGTATTAAACTCGATGATGCTAATGATGTTCAAAAAGTAACAATAATTCCTCGTGGGCAAGCTGGTGGATATAATCTTATGCTTCCTAAAGAAGAAAAGTACACTGCTACTAAAACGGAACTTTTAGAGGAAATAATGGGATTACTCGGTGGACGTGTTGCGGAAGAAGTTGTGTTTGATGAAATAACTACGGGAGCTCATAACGATTTTTCTAAGGCAACTAAAATTGCACGCAGCATGGTAACTGAATACGGAATGTCGTCTTTAGGCCCAATCCAATTAGAAACCCCAGAAGGAAGTTCATTCTTGGGTAGGGATTATAATAAAAACAGAAACTTTTCTGACCAAGTTGCGTTAGAAATTGATAATGAAGTTAGAAAAATAATAAACGAGTGTTATGAAAAAGCAAAAAAGATTATTGAAAAAAATAGGGATTTGCTTGATTTAATTGCAAACACGTTAATAGAGCGTGAAACTCTTACTAAAGAAGAAATTGATTACTTAGCTAAGAACGGAAAAATGCCAGAGGAAGACATGTTAGATGATGTCTCTTTACCAAAGTTAAAGGAAATGGCAAAAGAAAAGGGAATTAAAGGCTATTCTTCAATGAGTAAAGATGAGCTTAAAAAGACATTGTCAAGCGAGTTAAAAGAAGAAAAAGAAGACGAAAAAACAACTAATAATTAGTTGTTTTTTCTTTTATAACCTGGTTCTGTGCCCTTGACGTAGTATAATATTTTTTTTAATTTTGATTCATTAGTTGCTATTTTACCAGTTTCGGCATCAGTTAAAACGCCTATTACGTTATCCGGCTTTTCATACCAACTTTGTTCTTTTTCTCTTAAATAGTTTTCAATTGCATCAGCCCATATGTTTTTGGCATATTTATATTCCGTGCTTGATAATTTTCGGTTGTCATCATATCCGGTCCATACTCCAACAACAATATCGGGATTATATCCTATGGTCCATAAATCATAGTCGGTGGTACCGCTTTTAACGGCGTATTTTTTGGTTAGCCTTGGTGCAATTGAAGCACATGTAGGTGCGGTGTAACTAGTAAGGGTTGTATCATACGTATTTGAAAGTAATTCACTTAAAATATAAGTATATGACTTATTTAATATTTGTTCTTTTTTTTCATTATACTTATAAATTACGTTTCCACTTCCGTCTTCTACTTTTTTTATTAAGTGAGCATTTACGCTGTAGCCAGTATTTGCAAGCGTTGCATAACTGGTTACAAATTCTTTTATGCTAAGTTCATTGGTACCGAGTGGTAATGATGCATTAGCTTCTAATTTGCTTTTTATCCCCATTTTTTTGGCGTATTTTACAAGGGTTTCTTCACCTAGAAAAAAATGTGTTTTAATGGCATAAATGTTATCTGAATAGGCTATTGCAAGAGCCATTGTTATTTTATCATTAGGATATATATCAGCATAATTACTAGGTGAATAAGTAAGTCCATTACCAAGTGAAAAAGTTGTGGGCTTACTTAAAAACGTGGTTGCAGCGGTAAGTCCATTTTCTAAAGCAGCATAATATAAGATTGGTTTCATCGTTGATCCTACTTGCCTTTTTGATTGTATAGCTCTATTGTATTGTGACTTTGAGTAATCTTTTCCACCTGCTAAAGCAATTATTTCCCCGTTGTTTGGATCCATCATGATAGCAGATACTTGCATTTCATCTTTCTTTTCTAAGTTGTTTTTAATACTTTCTTCTAATTTGGTTTGTGCGTTTACGTCTAGGGATGTATAAATTTTTAATCCTTCTTGTCTAATTGAATCATCACTTACTATTTTAAGTGATTCTAACTCTCTTATTACGGCATCTTGATAATACATTATTGTTGATAAGTTAAGATTTTCTTTTTTTCCGTAATAAGTTAATTTTACGTTTAATACATCGTTCATTTCTTTTTGTGAAATTACGCCATTATTAACCATGGATTGTAAAATTTGTTTTTGTCTTTTTTTCGCGGCTTTTTCATCATTTAATGGCGAGTAATTATTAGGTGATTTAGGTATTCCTGCTAGCATTGAGCTTTCTGCTAGCGTTAAATCTTTTGCGGATTTATTAAAATAGTATAATGCTGCATTTTCGATACCTAATATTCCATTACCATAATTTATGGTGTTTAAGTATCCTTCTAGTATTTCGTCTTTTGAGTATTGGGTTTCTAATTTAAATGCATACCAAGCTTCTTTGATTTTACGCTCCCAAGTTTTATCAAACGTTAAAAATAAGTTTCTAGCATATTGTTGAGTAATGGTTGATGCTCCTTCTTTTAAATCTTTTGATTTAATGTTAACAAGCGTAGATTTAATAATTCTTGGAATGTCGAATCCATTATGTTCATAAAAGTTCTTGTCTTCTGAATATATCGTTGCATTTATTAAATGCTTAGATATATCTTTTAATTTAATCCATTTTTTAGTTCCGTTATTTCCTTCATAAAAAGTTTTGCCGTCTTTATCATACATGTATATGCTATTAGAGTTTTCAATATCTATTTGGCTTCCGTATTTAGCACATAAAAATAAAATTGTGTAAAAAACACAGAAGATAATCATTAAGGCGATTGCTATTTTACATATTAAATATATTTTTTTCATGATTCGCCTTCTTTCTAATTTTAGTATTTGTAAAAGTTGTTAAAATATAATTATTTTGTTGACCTTTTTTATTTTATATGCTATATTGTTGCTAGAAAAATTTTAAGGGTGTTTTTTATGTCTAAAATTATCATTAATCATGAGGTAATATCAAGTGAGAATAAATCTTTATTAAATGAAGTAAATGCATTGAAAAAAGATGATGAAATAACTTATTTTGATAACGGTATTAAAATAAGTTTAAAACTAATAAAGAATAAGATATTACTTACAAGAGAAAATGATAAGTTTAAAATAAACTTAGAATTTGAAGAAAATAAAAACTTGGTAACAAACTATGTTATTAAGGATATGGGAATAAGTGTAAAGCTTGAAACTAAAACTAAAAAAGTAATCATAAAAGATGAGAGTATTTATGTTTCTTATGACCTTTTTATGAATGATTCTTTTAGTGATAGCTTTACTTATAAATTGGAATGGAGAGATTTATAATGAATCTAAAGCATGATATAAAAGATTTGATTTACAACGTATTAAACGAGTTAGAAATATCATTTTATAAAGAAAACGTGGTTGTAGAAGTGCCTAAAAAAAGGGAAAATGGTGATTTCTCAAGTAACGTTGCGATGCAGCTTTCACGAGTTATAAAACGTAATCCAAATTTAATTGCACAGGATATTAAAACTTGTTTGGAAAAAAATGATAACGTTTTAAAAGTTGAAGTGGCTGGACCAGGTTTTATTAATATTTTCTTAAAAGATAAATATGTTTTTAGTGGTATTGCAAATGTTATTACGAAAAAAGATGATTACGGAAAAGTTAATATTGGTAATGGTAAAAAAATTAATATTGAGTTTGTAAGTGCGAATCCTACCGGCATTTTACATTTGGGTACTGCTCGTGGTGCAGCTTACGGAATGAATTTATCAAACATTCTTTCCTTTGCGGGTTATAACGTTACTAAAGAGTATTACGTAAACGATGCTGGTAATCAGATCAATAACCTTGGAGCATCTATTTTAGAAAGATATAAAGGGTTGTGTGGTATGGAAGAAAACATGCCGGAAGATGGTTATTATGGGGATGAAATAATTGATGTTGCAAAAATAATTTACGAAAAATATAATGATAAGAAGTTAGAGGAAAGTTTGGAATATTTTAAAATGGTTGGAGTAAATTATTTACTTAGCATAATTAAAACTGATTTAAATGATTTTGGGGTACATTTTGACGTTTGGACTAGTGAAAAAGACATTCGTAATAAAGGAAGGATACAAGAGTCTTTAAGAATACTAGATGAAAAGGGATTAATTTATAAAAAAGATGATGCTGTTTTCTTAAAAACTACCGAATATGGTGATGATAAAGACAGGGTATTAATAAAAAAAGATAAAAGTTATACTTATCTTGTCCCTGATATTGCTTATCACTTGGATAAGTTTGATAGGGGTTTTGATGAGTTGATAGATGTTTTTGGAGCGGATCATCATGGATATGTTTCAAGGCTTAAAGCAAGTATTGAAGCATTGGGATATGATAAGAATAAGTTAGAGATAAGATTGCTTCAAATGGTTAAGCTTCTTCGTGATGGAAAAGTTGTTAAGATGAGCAAACGCACTGGAGGTAATGTTACCATTAGAGAATTAGTAGATGAGATTGGTAAGGATGCTGCTAGGTATTTTTTTGCAATGAGGTCACTTGATGGACAAATGGACTTTGATATTAACTTAGCGCTTAAACAATCTAATGAAAACCCACTATTTTACGTGGAGTATGCGCATGCTAGAATATGTTCAATCTTAAATGATGCAAAACAAAGAAAAGTACCAATTGCTACTAATGTATTAACAATAAACGATGAGGATTCAAAGGCACTTGCTCTTAAAGTTTATGAGTTTACTGACGTAGTTGAGGTGGCTGCTATAAAAAAAGAGCCACACTTAATTACTAATTATGTGTATGAACTTGCGGGTTTGTTCCATAATTATTATGGTAAACATAGAATATTAACTGATGATATTAAAGATTCGTCAGAAAGATTAAGCTTAGTAAAAGCTGTTCAAATTACAATAAAGAACGCTTTAAGACTCATAGGTGTTAAAGCAATGGATAAAATGTAGGAGGAAATAATTATGAACGTAAGAAAAATGCCTTTAGAGGAGTTAGAATTATTATCTTATGCGGATATTGCATATGAACTTTTAAAATTAGATAAAAAACCAATGACAACCCCAGTATTGTTTAAAGAGACTTGTGAGTTATTACAAATTGATGATGATACTATGTATGAACTTATTGGTGATTTTTATACTACTTTAACAACTGATAAGAGATTTGTTCTTTTAGATAACGCCGAGTGGGATTTAAGAGAGTTTCACGTGATAAAACCAATCGTGGATGATGATGACGATGAGGATGAAGAAACGATTGATGAAGATGAAAAAGACGAAGAAGAATTAGAGGAAACAGAAGATGAAGTGGTTGCTGATGATTCGGAAGATTTTGATGATACAAGTGAAATGGATGACTTAGGTGATTTAGCAATCGTAGATGAAGAAGAATTAGAGGAATAACATGTTTGAACGACTAGAAGCTATAAAAGCAAGAAATGATTTTATAACTAAAGAATTAACTAAACCTGAGGTTATAAGTGACGTTGCTAAAACCACAAAATTATCTAAGGAACAAGCTGATTTATCAGAAATAATAGATTGTTATAATGAGTATTTAAAGGCGAAAAGTGATTATGAAGAAGCAAAGGAGCTAGCTAATGACCCAGAATTAGGTGACTTAGCAAGGCAAGAAGAAGAAAATGAATTGGCAAAGCAAAAGGAACTTGAAAAGAAGTTAGAGATCTTATTATTGCCAAAAGATCCTAATGATGGAAAAAACATAATTGTTGAGATAAGGGGAGCTGCCGGAGGAGATGAAGCAAATATTTTTGCTGGTGATTTATATAGCATGTATGTAAAATATGCTGAAAACCAAGGCTTTATGGTGGAAAACTTAGGAAGCACACCAGGAGCATCTGGTGGGTATTCTGAAATATCTTTTATGGTAAAGGGTAAAAACGTATATTCAAAATTAAAGTATGAATCAGGTGCACATCGTGTTCAACGGGTACCAGCAACGGAATCACAAGGAAGAGTGCATACTTCAACTGCAACCGTACTTGTTATGCCAGAGGTTGACGATGTTGATTTTGATTTGGATATGAATGATGTTAGAATAGATATTACAAGGGCCTCTGGTAATGGCGGGCAGGGTGTTAACACAACTGATTCTGCCGTTAGACTTACTCATATTCCAACTGGAATAGTTGTTTATTCACAAACCGAAAGAAGTCAAATAAAAAATAAAGAGAAGGGACTTAAAATTTTAAAATCAAGGATTTATGATTTGAAAATGAGGGAGCAAGAAAAAGAAATTGGAGCAGAAAGAAGAAGTAAAATTGGTACCGGAGATCGCTCTGAAAAAATAAGAACGTATAACTACCCGCAAAACAGGGTAACGGATCATCGAATTGGTTATACTACTAATTCTTTGGATAGGGTTATGAATGGTAAACTAGATGACATAATTGAAGCTTTAATAACCGAGGATCAAAGAAGAAAGTTGGCGGGAGAATAATTTTTCTGCCGTTTTTGCTTTTATAGTAAAGGAATATAACATGAGAAAAGAAATAGAATATTTAAAAAAATATTATAATGGTAATTTAAGTGATGCGATAAAAAGATTAGAACGTGGTGAAGCGGTTCAATATATTGTTGGTAACGTTGATTTTTATGGTTATGAGTTAGTGGTTAATAAAAACGTTTTAATACCAAGGCGTGAAACAGAAGAGCTAGTAGAAGAAGTAATAAGGCGAAGTAAACGTTTTTTAAACCCTATCATAATAGATGTTGGAACGGGCTCTGGAGCCATTGCAATTAGTTTATCAAAAGAGCTAGGTATAAGTGTATACGCATCGGATATTAGTAAAAAGGCTTTAGAAGTGGCTTTAAAAAACGCAACTAAAATAAATGCTGACGTAGTTTTTTTTAAGGGTGACATGCTAAAACCTTATATAAATAAAAAAATAAAAGTAGACATAATTGTAAGTAATCCACCATATATAAAAGAATATGAGGAAATTGAGGACGTTGTTAAAAATAATGAGCCAAAAATAGCTTTGTATGCAAAGAATGATGGACTTGAATATTATGAAAATATTTTAAAAAACGCTAAATATGTATTAAATGATGAGTTTTTAATTGCTTTTGAAATAGGATCGGATCAAAGTGAAGATGTCAAAGCTTTAGCCATAAAGTATTTAGAAAATGTAAAAGTCGAAACTAAAAAGGATTTGTCTGGTAAAAACAGGTTTGTTTTTGTATATAATTATTAAATATCACTCACTAAATAATAGAGGGTGATTTTTATATGAAAAAAACTAAAATTATTATTGTTATACTTGCGTTATTAAGTGTGGTATTTACATATGGAAATTATAAAAGCCAAGAAGATGTAAAAATACCAGATTCAGCTATAAGGTTTCGGGTACTTGCAAATAGTAATTCACCTCGGGATCAAAAAATAAAACAAGATATTGCAAACAAGATGCAAAATGAGTTATATATGCTTTTAAAAAGTTCAAGGAATATTAATGAGGCTCGCGGGCTTATTACCGATAACATGGATAATTTTAATAATCTTTTAAAAGAGGAAACAAAAGATTTAAAATACTCTTACACCATAGATTATGGATTGCATGAGTTTCCTGAAAAAACTTATAAGGGTGTTACGTATGATGCTGGATATTATGAGTCTTTACTAGTAACTTTAGGAGAAGGTAAGGGGGATAATTGGTGGTGCGTTTTGTTTCCGCCACTATGCTTATTAGAAGCAGAAGAAAAAGCAAATTCAGATGAAGTAGAATATAAATCTTTTATAAAAGAGATAATAGAAAAATATTTTTAAAGTTAATGTAATAATATAATGTAGGAAGGTGATAACTCATCATAAGCATTATATTAATTGCGGTAAGTCTTAGCATGGATGCCTTTTCTCTTTCTTTAACGTATGGCATAAATAATACAAAATTTAAAACTATTATAATTACTGCATCAATGGTTGGTTTATTTCATTTTTTTATGCCTTTAATAGGAAATTTTGTAGGCATTCCGTTATTTGAATACACGATTATTAAACCAAAATATGTTTTGTTTTTTGTGTTTTTATTATTATCTATTGATATGTTTATTCATTTTTTTGAAGAAAAGCCAAAAATAAGGGTTTTAAACGTAATTGGTACTTTATTTTTTGCTGTGTCAGTAAGCTTTGATAGTTTTTCGGTAGGATTAGGGCTTAGGTATATTTATGATAATATTTTAGTTGCCTTATTTATTTTTTGTATTATAAGTGCTATTTTTACATGTATGGGTTTTTGGCTTGGTAAAAAGTTATCAGAGAAAATAGGAAAGTATTCTTTCTTGGTGGGTAGTGTTGTCTTATTTCTTTATTCAATATGGATATTGACAAAATAAAAAAATAGTGTTAACATATATGGCATTCAATCAAAAGGGGGAATTTTGAATGGAACATAAAAATATATATGAACAACCAGATAAGAAAAGAAAGCAAAAAGCTGCTATTTGTACTTCTCTTATACTTGCTGGGGCATTACTTATTGGTGGAACTAAAATTATGTCTGGTTTCAAACCTAAAAATAAGGTTGAAATTAGTACTGAAGTTACTTCCACAATGATTTCAAATGAAGAGTATAATTTGTTATTAACAGAGGATTTTGATATTAATAATGAAGATGAAGTAAGTAAAAGAGCACAAGCTATATATGATATTTCCGAAAAGAAATATACCGTTTTGGATATTAAAAATTCGATTTATATGGTAAATGAATTATATGATAAAGTTGTTTATCCGGATAACGTAAAAACTGATGATCAAAAATTAGAGTATGTCCAAAGTCTTGTTAAGTTACTTGCAATTACGTTAGATGATTACTTGTCAGATTATTCGGTAATGATGGATTACGTAGTAAACGATGGTGTATCTGATATTGAGTTTACTGGTAATACTGGTGCTATTCCTTATGCATATATGTGGATGCCACAAACTAACGAGGCTAAGAAATTAGCGATAGAAATCGCAAGAGTTTGTGAAGAACAACGTTTAAATATTATAAATAAAGATGTTTCTTCAATGCGTGAGGCTGCTGATTATTTTTATAATTTGTTTTTGAAAATTAAAGAAACAAAAGCTTCGTATGGACAGCAAGTTCTTTTATACAACGAAATAGGTGCAAAACAATTACTTTTTGTTTCGGTGTTAGATAAGGATTTGTCAAGTGATTTTGCACAAGTGCCATCTTATATTACGCAGCAAGTAAACAACATATATAGTGCTATTGGTGCGAGCGAAGGATGGGTTTTATCAAGCACATATGAAGATGCTTTAAAGGAAGGAACTTTCGGTAAGGATATAAGTAAAGAAATAGAAAGCTATAGAGCGCAAGATGTTGCTTCGGCTAATGAGCGAGTAGAAGAGTTAAATAACAGAATCGAAAAAGAATCAAGTGTTGTTAATCAAGGTGGAAAACCAGCGGGGGATTCACATGATAAGCAAGAGGTAATAGATGATGTTGTTACAACACGTGTTAGCGAAAGTGAATTTATTGTTTCTATTCCAAACGAAGGAACTTATGAAGAAGTGGTTACTGGTGGTAACGTGGTAGAAGAAAACACGGTAAAAGAGCCTTCAACCATTAAGCAAGAAGAAACCACGACTTACGTTGATGCTAACGAGGACATTCCAGTTATGGATGATAAAGAGTTTTTTGGTTTAGCAACTGAAGAAGATATAGAAGATTATCATAATGCACCTTTTGAAAAATCAGCTTACGCAACTGGTATAGGTATCGCTTTAGCGGGGGTTTTAGGAAGGCTTAAAATAGTTTCAGAAGATAAAACTAAGAAAAAAAGAAAAAAATAAGTAAAGTTTGTTAACATCAGAATGTAAATTCTGATGTTTTTCTTTGACTATGATTATTAAATATAATAAAATTATATTAGGGATGATAATATGTTAGTAAATAGTAAAGAACTTTTAGTAAAAGCTTTGAAGGATGGTTATGCGATTCCTGCTTATAACATAAATAACTTAGAGTGGACAAGGTTTATATTAGAAGCTTGTAATAGTGATAAGAGCCCAGTTATTTTATCTGTAAGTGAAAAAACCGTTTCATATTTCGGCGGGTATAAAGTTGTTCATAGCGTAGTTAATTCTTTAATTGATGAATTGAATATAGGAATCCCAGTTGTTTTACATCTTGATCATGCTCATTCATTTTATTCTTGTAAAAGTGCGATAGCAGCAGGTTTTACATCGGTTATGATTGATTCTTCGAATAAAACTTTAGATGAAAACATAAAAGATACTAACGAAGTAATTGCTTATGCTAAAGAAAAAAATGTAAGTGTTGAAGCATTTGTTGGAACTTTTGATAATCATACTAATTTAAATGATGCGGTATCATTTGTAATGCAAACAGGAATTGATTCTTTAGCGCCTTCGATTGGAAACGAGCATGGTATTTATAAAGATAAGCCTAATCTTGATTTTGAACTTTTGGGATCAATATGCAAAAACGTTAGAATTCCTCTTGTTCTTCATGGTGCATCTGGATTAGATGAAAATAAAATTAAGACAGCGATTTTCTGCGGGACATGTAAAATAAACATTAACACAGATCTTCAAATAGCATGGGCAAAAGCTGTTAGAGAGTATTTGGAATATAATAAAGATGAATATGATCCAAGAAAGATAATTTCTTCTGGGGAAAATGCTATAAAAAAAGTTATTCATCAAAAAAACGAAATATTTGGATGTAAAAACAAGGCATAAAAAGGGCGAATTAATCACGTTTTTAATTAGATTTAATAAAATACAATGTAGATATGGAGGAGTAATATGCGCAAGATAATAATTGAAGGTGGTAATAAGTTAAGTGGAGAAATTAAGATTAGTGGGTCTAAGAATAGTGCGGTAGCACTTGTTCCGGCTGCGGTTTTGTGTGATGAAGAAGTTACCATTGCTAACGTTCCAAACATTTCTGACATTGATGCTTTAGATGAGATACTAAGCTACTTAGGTGCTAAAGTAACAAGAAAAGATGATGTTATAAAAATAGACTCATCAAATATAAAAAATAAGTTAATACCACAAACAATTGCAAAAAGATTAAGGGCGTCTTATTATTTTATGGGGGCGCTGCTTAGTAGATTTAAAAGAGTGGAAATGTATTTTCCAGGGGGTTGCTCAATAGGGGCAAGACCAATAAACCTTCATTTAAAAGGTTTTGAATTGTTGGGAGCTAAGGTTGAGGAAAACGATAATTTGTTTGTTATTACGGCTGATAATCTAAAAGGTGCAAAAATAAACTTGGATTTTGCATCGGTAGGGGCGACGATTAACTTAATGTTAGCGGCGGTAAAGGCGGATGGAACAACCATTATTTCAAATGCTGCTAAAGAACCACACATTGTAAATGTTGCTACGTTTTTAAATAATATGGGAGCTAAAATAAGGGGAGCAGGAACGAGTGAAATAAAAATTGAGGGGGTAAAATACTTACATTCTTGTTTTCATGAGGTTGTACCTGATTATATTGAAACTGGTACTTATATGATTTTAGCAAGCATAATTGGTGAGAATATGAAGATAACTAACATAATTCCTGATCATGTAGAATCACTTATATCTAAGTTAGATGATATCGGTGTACCAATGAAAATAGGGATAGATTTTATAGAGATAAGTGCTCCTGAAAAATTAAAACCAACAAGCATTAAAACTCAAGTTTATCCTGGGTTTCCAACGGATTTACAGCAACCAATGGCAACTTTACTTACTCAAGCAACCGGTAAATCTACGATTAATGAAACGATTTGGGAAAATAGGTTTTTAAATTTGATAGAATTAAATAAAATGGGTGCTAATACTGATATTTTAACTAATTCTAAAGCGGTCATATTTGGACCTACAAAACTAGTGGGCAAAAGGGTAAAAGCAACGGATTTAAGGGCTGGAGCATCACTTGTTATTGCGGGCTTGGTAGCAAATGGAAAGACCATAATTGATAATGCTGATTATGTATTAAGAGGATATGAAAATATAATTGAAAAACTTACTAACGTAGGTGCTAAAATAAGCCTTGAAGAAATAGAATAGTATTGTTATAAATACTATTTTTATTTTGGGGTGACATAATTGAAAAGAAGGTATAAGCTTTTAATCGGTTTTGCTATAACTACAATGATTTTGCTTGTGATTTTTTTTATTACACGTGATAAAAAGGTGTATTATTTATCACTTGGTGATTCTTTGGCATCAGGGCAAACGCCGAATAACACAATTGGAAAAAGTTATGGTGATTATATTGCAGAATACTTTGAGGATAAAGAAATTTTAGAATTTTATACAAAGGATTTTTCTAAAAGCGGGTATCGTAGCGTTGATTTGCTAAACGATTTAGAATCTAATAAAGAAATAACGATTGATGGTAAGAAAATATCTATAAAAAACGCTCTTATTAAAGCTGATTTAGTAACCGTAAGTATAGGTGCTAATGATTTGTTTTATAAACTTAACGTAGGAACTGAATTTGATTTAAATGAATTTGATGATATTTATTCTTATGTAGATGAAACGATAAAGGATGTTGATAAGTTGCTTTATGAGCTTAGAAAATCTTGCAAAGAACAAATAATGGTTTTTGGGTTTTATAATCCGTTTACAAATTTCTCTAGTTCTTTAGCGAACGTTGTTGAACCAGTTATTACTTATGCTAATACTAAAATGGAAAGCATCGTTCGAAAATATGACATGACTTTTGTTGATATTCATGATACTTTTTTAGCTAACGATAATTATTTGCCTAGTTTTCTTGAAATTCATCCTAATTTAGATGGTTATTACGCAATGGCAAAAAGTGCTATTAGGTTAATAGATAAAAAAATACTTGCAAAATAACTTAACAATTGTTATAATATAATGGATTTTATATCTATGACTTTTAAAAAGTCATGGCGAAAGGAGCTAAAAGTATGCCAAAAAAGGAAAGTATTTACAAAAATGCGGTAGTTACTTGTACTTGTGGGAATACGTTTGAGACTTTATCAACAAAGGATCAAATACATGTAGAAGTATGTCATAAATGTCATCCATTTTATACAGGACAAGCAACAATGCAATCTAGAACCGGAAGAGCTGAGAAGTTCAATCAAAAGTATGGTTTAAAAAGTAATGCTGGTGATGCTGACACAGCAAATGCATAACTTATTTAAACGAAGTTATATATTGACAATTAACATGAAAAAGTGTTATATTATATAAGCTGATTATTAAGTCTTGCTATTTTTAGCGGGGCTTAAAAATATATAACATATGAAACACCAGGTAGTGTGTTAAGAAAGGAGTAGAAAATATGCCTACAATAAACCAAATTCTTCGTCATGGAAGAAAGAATAAGAAACGTAAACCAAAGGCACCGGTTTTACTTGTTAGAACTAATACGTTAAAGAAGAAAAACTTGCGTGCTAATTCTCCACAAAAACGTGGGGTATGTACTCGTGTTGGTACGATGACGCCAAAAAAGCCAAACTCTGCGTTACGTAAGTATGCGCGTGTTCGCTTAAGTAATGGTTACGAAGTTACGGCTTATATTCCAGGACAAGGACACAACTTACAAGAGCACAGCGTAGTATTAATACGTGGTGGACGTGTAAAGGACCTTATTGGTGTGCGTTATCACATTATAAGAGGTACTTTAGATACCGCTGGAGTTGCCGACAGAAAGCAAGGAAGAAGTAAGTATGGTGCAAAAAAACCTAAAAAGTAATAATAAATATATGACAGTAAAGGAGGAAAAACATGCGTAAAAGACGTGCTGAAAGAAGAGACGTTTTACCAGATCCAATATATAATTCAAAAGTTATTACAAAGTTAATAAATCAAATAATGCTAGATGGTAAACGTGGAAAAGCAGAAACTATTGTTTATGATGCGTTTGATATGATTCATGAAAGAACTGGAGAAAACGCAAATGACGTATTTAAAAAAGCCATGGAGAACGTAACTCCGGTTTTGGAAGTAAAGGCTCGCCGTGTTGGTGGAGCTAACTACCAAGTGCCAGTTGAGGTAAGCCCAGTAAGAGCACAAGCGTTGGCACTTCGTTGGATTGTTAATGCTAGTCGTAGTCGCGGAGGTAAATCGATGGCTGAAAAATTAGCAAATGAACTTATTGATGCTTCAAATAACGCAGGAGCTGCAGTTAAGAAAAAAGATGATACCCATAGAATGGCAGAAGCTAACAAGGCATTTGCACATTATCGTTGGTAGGAAAGGAGAAGTATATGGCTCGTGAATATTCATTAGAAAATACTCGTAACATTGGTATTATGGCACACGTTGATGCCGGAAAAAC
Organism: uncultured bacterium; assembly: GCA_949288625.1. Lineage (GTDB taxonomy): Bacteria > Bacillota_I > Bacilli_A > RF39 > UBA660 > Aphodocola. The sequence goes on from CASEKZ010000091.1 coordinate 25,027, forward strand.
AACTTGTACTGAACGTGTTTTATTTCATACCCATAAGATTCATAAAATCGGTGAAACTCATGATGGCGAATCACAAATGGATTGGATGGAACAAGAAAAAGAGCGCGGTATTACCATTACTTCAGCAGCTACCACCGCATTTTGGAAAGGTAATAGACTTAACATTATAGATACTCCAGGTCACGTGGACTTCACGATTGAAGTTACGAGATCACTTAGGGTATTAGATGGTGCCGTTACGGTGCTTGATTCTCAAAACGGAGTTGAGCCTCAAACGGAAAACGTATGGCGTCAAGCAACCGAAATGCACGTACCAAGACTTGTTTTCTCTAACAAGATGGATAAAATGGGAGCTGATTTTGCGGCAAGTGTTGAAAGTATTAAGCAACGTCTTGGTGTTAAAGCAACCGCTATACAGTGGCCAATCGGAGCTGAGTCAGATTTTAATGGTATCATAGATTTAGTTACCATGAAGGCATACCAGTATGATGGTAAACCAGAGGAAAACCCGATAGAAATTGAAATACCAGCTGATTTAAAGGATATCGCAGAAGAAAAAAGAATCCAAATGATTGAGGACGCTGCTGAATTTGACGAAGAGTTAATGGAAAAATACTTAGAAGGAGCTGAAATAAGCGTAGACTTAATTAAAAGAGCAATTAGAAAAGGTGTTCTTGCGGTTAAGATGTTCCCGGTAATGTGCGGTACCGCACTTGGTAACATTGGCGTTAAGTTAATGCTTGATGCGGTTGTTGATTATTTACCAGCACCAACTGATATTCCATCAATTAAAGGTCATGATGAAAATGATAAAGAAGTAGAAAGACATGCATCAGATTCTGAACCATTTGCAGCTTTAGCATTTAAGATTATGACTGATCCATTCGTTGGTAGGTTATCGTTCTTCCGTGTTTACTCTGGTACTTTAAAGAGCGGTTCATACGTTTTGAATGCTAATAAAAACACGAAAGAAAGAATTGGTCGTATTTTGCAGATGCACGCTAATAATCGTACCGAAATACAAGAAGTATTCGCAGGTGATATAGCTGCTGCAGTAGGACTTAAAAACACAACAACAGGAGATACTTTGTGTGATGAAAAACATCCTGTAATTTTAGAAAAAATGAACATACCTGAACCGGTTATATCAATTGCTATAGAGCCAAAAAGCAAGGGTGATCAAGAAAAGATGTCTACCGCATTACAAAAGTTAGCTGAAGAGGATCCAACTTTTAGAGCGGAAACCGATCAAGAATCGGGACAAACCGTTATATCTGGTATGGGAGAACTTCACTTAGATGTAATCGTAGATAGAATGAGAAGAGAATTTGGTGTTGAAGCAAATGTTGGTAAGCCACAAGTTGCTTATCGTGAAACTATAACTCAAGCTGGTGATTGTGAAGGAAAATATATCAAGCAATCTGGTGGACGTGGTCAATATGGACACGTATGGGTTAAGTTTGAACCAAACAAGGATAAAGGTTATGAGTTCGTTGATGCAATCGTAGGAGGCGTTGTTCCACGTGAATATATACCAGTTGTTGATAAGGGTCTTCAAGAAGCTATGAAAACTGGTATACTTGCTGGATATCCTATGATTGATGTTAAGGCAACGTTATTTGATGGATCTTATCATGACGTTGACTCAAATGAAATGGCATTTAAGGTTGCTTCTTCGTTAGCTTTAAAAGAGGCAAAGAAAAATTGTAAACCAGTATTGCTTGAACCAATAATGAAGGTTGACATTACTGTTCCTGATGAATACATGGGTAACGTTATGGGAGATATTACATCTCGTCGTGGACGTCCTATGGGTCAAGAATCAGTTGGTAATGCACTTAAGATAAGTGCGTACGTGCCATTATCTGAAATGTTTGGTTATGCAACATCATTAAGATCAAACACTCAAGGTCGTGGAACGTTCATTATGTTCTTTGATCATTATGAGGAAGTACCAAAGAGTATTTCAGAAGACATCATTAAGAAAAATGGTGGACAATAATAAATAATCCTAAGGGAAAAGACTTGATATTTTCCCTTAGATTAGATAAAATAAATATGTAATTTATATAGGGAGGAAAATAATTATGGCAAAAGAAAAATTTGATCGTTCAAAGCCACACGTTAACATTGGTACCATCGGACACGTTGACCATGGTAAAACAACATTAACGGCTGCTATTACTAAGAGATTAGCAGAAAAAGGTTTGGCAAAATTTGAAGATTATGCAGATATTGATAAGGCACCAGAAGAAAGAGAACGTGGTATAACTATTAATACTGCACACGTTGAGTATGAAACTGACAAACGTCACTATGCTCACGTTGACTGCCCAGGACATGCTGATTATGTTAAAAACATGATTACAGGTGCTGCACAAATGGATGGAGCAATCCTTGTTATTGCTGCAACTGATGGTCCTATGGCTCAAACTAAAGAACACATCTTACTTGCTCGTCAAGTAGGTGTTCCAAGAATCGTTGTATTCATGAACAAATGTGATATGGTTGATGATCCTGAAATGCTTGATTTAGTTGAGATGGACGTTCGTGAATTATTAACTAAGTATGGTTATGATGGAGAAAATACTCCAGTTATTCGTGGCTCTGCTTTAAAAGCACTTGAAGGAGATCCTAAATGGGTAGAAAAGGTTGATGAATTAATGGATGCTGTTGATTCATGGATTCCTACACCAGAAAGAGATAATACTAAACCATTCTTAATGTCAATTGAAGACGTATTTACAATTACAGGTCGTGGAACTGTTGTTACAGGACGTGTTGAACGTGGACAAATTAAACTAAATGACGAAGTTGAAATCGTAGGTTTAAAACCAACTCAAAAATCAGTTGTTACTGGTATTGAAATGTTCCGTAAACAATTAGATTTTGCTGAGGCTGGAGATAATGCTGGTATTTTATTACGTGGTATTTCACGTGAACAAGTACAACGTGGTCAAGTACTTGCAAAACCAGGAACAGTTACTCCACATACTAAGTTTGAGGCACAAGTTTACGTATTAAGTAAAGAAGAAGGCGGACGTCATACTCCATTCTTCTCAAATTACAGACCACAATTCTATTTTAGAACAACAGACGTAACTGGTGTTGTAACATTACCAGAAGGAACTGAAATGGTTATGCCTGGTGATAACGTAAACATGGCAGTTGAGTTAATCGCTCCAATCGCACTTGAAAATGGTACTAAATTCTCAATTCGTGAAGGTGGACGTACCGTTGGTGCTGGAACTGTTACTAAAATTGATGCATAATGGTATTTGAAAAAAGGCATTCATTTGAATGTCTTTTTTATATCATTGATAATTCTTGAATAAAACCATCAACAAGTATTTGTTTTTATTTTATAACATGGCAAAAGTGCTTAAGAAGTTATTAGCAATACATTAAAAAACAGATAAATTATTTTATCTGTTTTAAATTGGAGTGTTTAGCCAATTAAGAATTGGGTTTAACTTACTTCCTGTATAATATGCTTTTTTATTTATAACAAGATCAAATTCTCCAACGTATTCCACTACATGATTAGATAATTCCCTTTTTAATAAACTTAAATAGTCATTATTAAATTCACCTGTTATTCCTCCAAAGTCCACGAACTCATATCCTTGTTTTGCAAACTCTTGCATTAGGTGCCATCTTAATAAATATTCAGGATACTGGTCTTTAAACTTATCGTTTACTCCACTTGCAAAAAAAGTAACCGTTTTCCCGTATTTAATTACCGCTATTCCAGCGGTAATTAAACCATTAGGATATTGTTGAAATAAGTTAATTGCTTCAAGCATATTTTTTTTATATTTCGATACTAATTCATCGGATTTTAATTTTTGATTCATGATTTGGTCTTTGTTCGGATTATTCCAATCTTGCATTTGTGCGTTTAGTTCACTATTTCTTTGCTCTTCTTTTTCGTATAAAGTCTTACTAGAATTTACATAAGATACTGGTTCTAGTTTTGAAAAATATATTTCAAATCCATTATTTTGACCAAAAAACTGATAATAATCTAGGTAATATTCAAGTGGTGGGTTAGGATTATTTATAACATTAAATAAAAGATTAATATCATTTTGCGAACCTTTATACACCTTGTTTCCAGTTTTAACAGATTCACTTATTTTATCTCTAGCTTCTTTAGAAATTGAGTTGTATAAAGAAATTATGTTATTGTCTAGCTTGGTTAAAGTATTCCATCTTGGTTTACTAGCTTCCATTCCTTTATTATAACCCATGTGAATGTAACCTAAACTTTGCATTTTTTGAACAAAACCGGTATTACTTTGTCCATCTAGTTTTTCACTACCATCAATGTTATGTTCTTTATATATAACTGGTGGATCCACTTTAAGGTATGTAAAACTTCGTTTTGATAAAAAATCCTTCATTTGATTTGTAAATTCTGATACTAATGCATCATCATTCCAATCTATTAGAAAACCTCTTGGTGCATACCCCATTTTTCTTTTATTATTTTTTTCATTTTTTACGATCATTAAGGTTGCAGCTGTGATGTTCCCAAAATCATCTGATAAACCTAAATAATAAGAGTTATAACCATGTTTTGTCATGAATCTACCATAATTACTAGATTGATAAAAATTATAGTTGGGATGATTTATAGCAAAATTATCAAATCTTACTTCGTCTAATAGTATAATTTGCATACTCATCCCTCCTATTTATTCTTATACTTTATTATAACGCATACAAGCTTATAAAGTCAATTTACATAAGGAAAATTAGCTATATTTTATTTTGCAAAATATAATATTTTAAATTAAAATATGGGTATAATTAAAGCAAGGAGTAAGTAATTTATCTACGGATAATTAAAAAAATTAATTGACTTTCTTTTTTTGTGTTAAAATATACTTGTAGGATTGGAGGGTGTTATTAGTGAAAATTACTAACATAAAAGCAAGAGAAATATTAGATTCAAGAGGTAATCCAACCATTGAGGTAGACGTTACGTTAGAAAATAACGTAATGGCAAGAGCGGCGGTTCCATCAGGTGCTTCAACAGGAGAGCGTGAGGCACTTGAAATGCGTGATAATGATATTAGTAGATATAATGGTAAAGGAGTTTTAAACGCAGTTAAAAACGTAAATGAACGAATTAAGCCTGTTGTAATTGGGATGGATGTATTTGATCAATATGGTATTGATACGGCAATGCTTGAACTTGATGGAACAAAGACAAAGAGTAATTTGGGGGCTAACGCAATGCTAGGTGTGTCCATGGCATGTTTAAAGGCTGCTTCAAAAGCAAAGAATATGCCTTTATATAAGTATGTTGGTGAAGGTGTTAGTTTACCTGTTCCAATGATGAACATTTTAAATGGGGGCGCTCACGCTGATAATAAACTTGATTTTCAAGAGTTTATGATTATACCTCAAAGAAACACCATTAAAGAAAGAATACGTGTTGGTTCGGAAGTTTTTCACTCATTAAAAAAAGTATTGAACGACAGGAAGCTTTCAACTGGAGTTGGTGATGAAGGAGGTTTTGCTCCTGATTTAGAGTCAAATACCGAAGGATTTGAACTTATCATGGAAGCGATTAAAAAAGCGGGATATGAACCTGGTAAAGACGTTAAATTAGCAATTGATGTTGCGGCATCAGAATTCTATGAAAATGGTAAATATAATTTAGTTGGTGAAGGAAGAAGTCTTACTACGGATGGTCTTATTGATTTTTATAAAGAATTGGTTAGTAAGTATCCTATCGTGTCAATAGAAGATCCAGTGGATGAAAATGATTGGGATGGTTTTGCTAAGATAACTAAAGAGTTGGGAAATAAAGTACAACTTGTTGGGGATGACTTATTTGTTACTAATAAAGAATGTTTGCAAAAAGGTATTGATATGAAAGCGGGTAATGCAATTCTTTTAAAGGTAAATCAAATTGGTACTATTACAGAAACATTAGAAACAATAAAGCTAGCTAAAGATAATGGCTATAAAACAATTATTTCTCATCGTTCTGGTGAAACTGAAGATACAACCATTGCGGATTTGGCGGTAGGATTGGATTTGGGTCAAATCAAAACCGGATCCATGTCTAGAACGGATAGAATATGTAAATATAATCAGTTGATTAGAATTGAAGAGGAACTGGGCAACTAGTTCTTTTTTACATTGAGTATTAATAACAAGCTTACGTAGTTAATGTAAAGAAATTTGACATAATTGAGCCTTTATGATATTATAACAAGCACTTGTTAGAAGGGGGTATTAAAATTGAAAGAAGATAACATTAAAGAAATCCTTTTAAATAATGCTATTATAATTGGAGAAAAAAAATACGTGTCTACGGCAAAATTGGATGAAATATTTATGAAATATGATATTTCTGATGAAGACTTACAGTTATTGTATGAGTTTATGGATAAAGAGCAAATAGAGATTAAAGATCAAGCAGATATTAACACGGACTTTAATTTTAATTATGAAACAGAAACAATTCAACCAATTAAAATGTATTTAAAAGAAATAGGAAGATTTCCTTTACTTACTAAGGATGAAGAGTTAAAGCTTTTTGAAGAGTTTAATAATGGTAGCAAAGAGGCGTTTGATAAGATTATTAATTGTAACTTAAAGTTAGTTGTTTCGGTGGCAAAAAATTTTATTAGAAGTAAAGTACCGTTTTTGGACTTAATTCAAGAAGGAAACATAGGCCTTATGAGGGCAGCAGAAAAATTTGATTTTTCTAAAGGATATAAGTTTTCAACTTATGCAACATGGTGGATAAGACAATCAATAACACGCTCTATTGCGGATAAAAGTAGGGTTATTAGATTGCCTATTCATTATTTAGAACGGGTAGATGCGGTAAATAAGTATATAAGACAAGAAGAGTTAATATCTGAAAAGACTCCTAGTGTTATGGAAATTGCGGATCATTTTGGTGTTTCAGAAAATTTAGTAAGAGAACTTTTAACTAATGATTATAAAATGGTTTCCATTAATGCACCGGTAACTGAGGATGGTGATACTCAGTTAGCTGATTTGATACCTGATAAAAGCATTTCTAGTGAGGTTAAGACTGAAAGCGAAGAAATACAAGCTTTTGTTGATAAACTAATTGCTGAAATCGCCAAAAAGTATAAAAAAGAATATGTAATTAATAATGAACAAATAGATAAGTATAAGGTTAGTTTAGATAAGTTATTATCTTTTGACGGATTAGTCATTAGTGTTTGTGGTTTTAATATGTCAGATGATTATAAAAGAAGGTATCCTAAGGTAAAATTTGTATCTGGTGATTTAGAAGGTAAAAAAATAGTAATAAATAACCATCTAAAGCATGAAATTATTTTAAAAAACAGATTATATAATACAATGACTTTAGAAAGTCTAGGTCAAACGTTTGGATTAACGCGAGAACGAATAAGACAAATCTCAGATAAAATGATAAATAAATTGAGTATGAAAATCAAAAATGGAAAATCTCCTATATCTAAAGAGACGTTTGATAAGGAACAAATAAGAAGTGAAATTTTTGAGTGTATTGATATAGTGCGATCATTTACGAATTCTTATAATGTTAAACCAACGTTACTAGATATATCAGCACTTACTAAAATCAAAGGGCTGCTAGAATTATTTTTTAATGAAGCTAATAATTATAAACGTAATTTTAGTTTAATAACTAAGTATTGTACTAGTAAATTACAAAGTGCTAAAAATGAATTTTCAAAGCATGATATAATTAGCGTTTTAGATTTACTAGCATCTGATTTAGCTAAGGCTAATGAAAGATTTCAACTTGAAATAGATGAAAATAAACATTTGGTAGACAGTCTAAAAAAAGAAAAAGAAATGAGAAAAATAAGTGATAACATTATTAGAAACATGGAACTGTTAGACTACTTAAGGATTTATAAAGATTCGATTGTAGCATATGATGGTGATGTTATTTCGCTTGAATCACTTGATAATTATATAACTATTAATAGTTATATATTAAAAAAAATATTACCTAATACAAGCATATATGATTATGTTGTTACTTTATTATCTGGTAAAAGCGTTTATAATTTAAATGATGTTTTGCACACAATTAGCATACTTAAAGTAAAACCAACGTTTGATTTAATAAAAATATTTGAAGTTGGTGGTAATGGCGTGTTAGAAATTGACAACTTTGTTTATAACACTTTAAAGAAAGCAAGAAAATATTCTATTAGAGAAGTTGTTATGCTAAAAGATATGCTTGATTATGAAAACGGAGTAGATAAAAAAACGAATTTTACAAGTAATCCTAAATATACTGATGCTGATAAATACGAGGATTATAAGTATATAAAAAAATAATTATCAAAAAATAATTTGATAATTATTTTTATTGTAATAAATTAACATAATATATATAATATTTATGAAAGGAGCTTTTTATGTACGAATTTACTAAAAAAGATATTAGAAATAAATTTAAGGAAACTTCATATGGTAAAAAAATAAATAGTTACTTATTAATGGGTGTAATATTGTTTTTAATTTCGTTAATTACAAGTGTTATTTTATCATTTTATATATATAATGGTTTTAACGTTGATTTTTTTGATGATGTAATTATCTTTAATATGAATCGGGTTTGTTATTTATCTTATTCAATTACCATTTTTTTCACCATGATTTTAGTTTATTTAGATGGTAAAAGAGATGGAGCTATTAGGCAGTTTGAACTAAGTTATAATAAAAGCAAATAACAATGCTTAATGAAGCATTGTTTTAAAACACATAAAAATATGATGCAATTAACGAGTACTAATAGTAGGTGATAAAATAATATTAATGGTAACATTTATCTTGGTGATGAATTAGTAGATAAAAACAAAATAAATTCAAAATCATTGTAATAAGATAAAATATATGATAAAATATTATTTAGCGATAGGAGGATTATCATGTTAACAGTTTTGATGATTATATCTATTTTACTTATTATAATAGTTCTTTTACAAAGTGGTAAGGCTGAAAGTGGTAACATAATAACTGGTGGAAACGCTGATTTATTTATGAATAGAAAAGAACGCGGTGGAGAACTTTTTATTACTAGGTTAACGTACGTTTTAGGGATTGCTTTTTTTGTTATATGTATAATAATGGACATGTAAAGTAAAAAAGACTTGGTTAGAAGTCTTTTTTTGCTTATAATAATTATAGAAGGTTATGGTGATTAGATTTGAAAGATAGATTATTAAATATTTTAAAAGAGAATAATAAGTCTTATACGGCTTTTGAGCTTAAAGATGCTTTGGGGCTTGATACAACCGATGAAATAAGAAAAATGTTAGATTGTCTAAATGAGTTAGAAAGTGATTTGAGTATCTATCATACTAATAAAGATAAGTATATAGCTTTTGAATATAGTCATTTAAAAAAAGGTAAAATAGAAGTTTCCGAAAAAGGATTTGGCTTTGTCTTGATGGATGATGAAGATGATATACACGTTGATAAAGAACATTTAAATGGTGCGCAAGATGGTGATATGGTAATAGTTGAAATAGTAAATAAAAATACTGGTTCAAAAAAGGAAGGAAGAGTACTTCGTATTGCCAAGAGAAATTATGGTGCGTTAGTAGGAGAATACGTATATAATAATGGTAATCCAAGTGTAATTGTAAGTGATAATAAGTTTAAGCAAAAAATAGTATTGACTAAAGAAAGTACCAAGAACGCGGTAGATGGGCACATTGTTTTATTAAACGTTATAAAAGAACTTGATCGTAATACTATTTTAGCGGAAATAAAAACAATTATAGGTCATAAAAATGATGTTGGGGTAGACATTGAAGCTATTGTTTACAAGCATATGTTCTCTCCTAAATTTTCGGATGAAGTCCTAAAAGAACTAGATGACATACCAGATTATGTAAGACAAGAAGATAAAGTTGGAAGAGTGGATTTGACTGATAAGGTTATATTTACCATAGATGGGGATGATACTAAAGACATAGATGATGCTATTTCAATTAATAAATTAAAAAATGGTAATTATGAATTAGGGGTTCATATCGCTGATGTTTCTTATTATGTTAAACCTGGTTCTAAACTTTATGATGAAGCGTATGAAAGAGGTACTAGTGTTTATTTGGTGGACCGTGTTATACCTATGTTACCTCATAAATTATCAAATGGTATTTGTTCACTTAATCCCTTGGTTGAGCGGCTTGCGATAAGCTGTGTTATGGAAATTGATAATAAAGGTACTGTTGTACGTCATAATATTTTTGAAAGTGTTATAAAATCAAGAATTCAAATGACTTATAAAAAAGTAAATAAATGGCTAGATGAGGGTATTATAGAAGAAGGGTATGCACCATTTACAAATGATTTATCAATAATGAAAGAGCTTTCGGATATAATAAGAAAAAGAAGGGAAAGAAATGGCGCTATTGACTTTGATACTGACGAGGCTAAAATTATTGCGGATGAAAACGGAAAGCCAATAGATGTTGTTTTAAGAGAACGTTCTTCTGGTGAAAAAATGATTGAAGATTTTATGATTGTTGCAAATGAAACGGTTGCATCACACGTTTTTTATATGGAACTTCCTTTTGTTTATCGTGTGCATGGTACTCCTAAAGAAGAAAAAGTAAATGATTTTTTGAATTTTATAAGTTCACTTGGATATAAAATAACAGGAAAGGTAAACATTAAATATCCATCAAGTATACAAAATGTTTTGGATCAATTAAAAGATAAGAAAGAATATAAAATATTAGCTTCTTTAATGTTAAGAGCTATGCAAAAAGCTGTTTATCAAACCGAAAACATAGGACATTTTGGACTTGCAAGTAAGATATATACTCATTTTACATCACCAATAAGAAGGTTTCCAGATACTACCGTTCATCGTCTTTTAAGAACTTATTTATTTAAAGGTGATGATTCTAAAAAAACGATTGATTATTTTAAGGAATATTTACCTATTTTAGCTGATCACGCATCACAAAAAGAACGTGATGCTATCGAGTGTGAAAGAGAAGTAGAAGATATGAAGATGGCAGAGTACATGATGGATCATGTCGGAGAAGAATTTACCGGAATGATAAGCGGAGTTGCTCCTTTTGGCATGTTTGTTGAGCTTCCTAACATGATTGAGGGTTTGGTTCACATAAGTGATATTAAAGGTGATTATTATAACTATGATGAGGCTACGATGAGTCTTATAGGACAAAAACATAAAAAAAGGTACCGAATTGGTGATGAGGTAATGGTAATATGTACGTCTGCATCTAAAGAAGAGACGTTTATTGATTTTGAAATAAGTAGTGAAAGTAGTGAAGAAAATGGAAGAGAAAAGAAGGAAGAAAAGAAAGCTGAAAACTTGGGTTAAAATAACGTTAGTAGTACTATTATTATTTGTGCTAGGTCTAGTTGCATATTATTTTTGTAGTAACTTAAATAAGGATGATAAAAAATCAAAAAAAGACGAAAGCCTAACAATTACCACAACCAAAAAACAAGAAGAATCAAATACGCTTTCGATGGTTATGGTAGGAGATTGTCTTATACATCGTTTTGTTTATACTGATGCTAAAAACGATGATGGAACATATTCTTTTTCTAAAATGTTTACCGAAGTTGAGCCATTAATAAAAAATCATGATTTAGCTTTTTATAATCAGGAAAGTATAATTGGTGGTAAAGTACTTGGTTTGTCTGCTTATCCTAGGTTTAATTCGCCTGAAGAAATAGGTAATGACATGGTAAATTTAGGATTTAATTTGGTTAGTTTGGCGAATAATCATACTATGGACAAAGGGGAACAAGGAGTAATAAATTCTGTAAACTTCTGGAAAACGCATCCAAGTGTTTATTATACGGGACAAGCCTTATCAAACGAAGATAGACAAGATAATATAAAAGTTTTAGAAAAAAACGGAATAAAGTATGCTTTTTTGGCATATACAACGGTAACTAATGGCTTATTACCTCCTAGTGGTAAAGATTATTTAACTAATATTTATTCAAGACAAAAAGCACAAAATGACATTGATAAAGTAAAAGATGAGGCTGATTTGATAATCGTTTCAATGCACTGGGGAGAAGAATATACTACATATCCTAATAGTAATCAAAAAGAAGTTGCAAAAGAATTAGCTGATATGGGTGTTAATTTAATAATTGGAAACCATGCTCATTCTATTCAACCGGTAGAGATGATAGGTGATACCTTGGTGTTTTACGCACTTGGCAACTTCATTGCAGCACAAGATACGCCGGATAGACAAACCGGAGTATTAGTTACTTTAAACATTAATAAAGAAGATAATAATAAAATAACGTTTAGCGATATTAAAGCTAATTTAATATACACATATTTTAAGGGAAGTAGTAATTTTAAGATTTATCCATACACGAAGTTAAATAATGATCTTTTAAACAATTATCAGACGTATTATAATAAGTATAAATCTGTTTTAACAAGATACACTGATATAATAGAGGTGGAATAATGATTGAAATAAAAAATAAGAAGGCTTACTTTGATTATTTTATAGAGGATACTTATGAGGCAGGAATTGTATTAACTGGTACAGAAATTAAATCAATTAGAAATGGTAGCTGCAACTTAAAGGACACCTACGCAAGGATAAAAAATAATGAAGCATATGTAATTAATATGTTTATTGCGCCTTATGAACAAGGAAATATATTTAATCATGATGAAAGAAGAGAAAGAAAACTACTTTTACATAAAAAAGAAATCTATAAAATAAAACAAAATATAGAAAAAGAAGGTTATTCTTTGATTCCTGTTAAACTTTATTTAAAAAATGGTAAAGCTAAAGTTTTATTAGGTGTTGCTAAAGGTAAGAAGTTATATGATAAAAGGCAAGCTTTAAAAGAAAAAGACATTAAAAGAGATTTGCAAAAGATGGTTAATAAGTATTAACCTCTTTTTTTTGTCATTAATGTGTCGTTTGATGATATAATATTTATATAAAGGAGAAGTGAGTATGAAAAATATACTAAAGTTTTTAGCTATCTTTTCATTGGTAATCATTTTAGCAGGCTGCACATCCAAAACTGAGGAAAAAGTTGTTAAATGTACGCTTAATCAAAATAACGCGGCGTATGGATATGAATTAAGCTCAGAGTATAACATATATACCGATGGAAAAATCGTAAATAAAGTAGAAACAACGGAAGTAGTAACAAGTGATAATCAAGAAATTTTGGATTATTTAGAAAATTATAATAATAAACTCTATACAAATATGAATGATGCTTATGGAGGGTATGAATTTAGTTCTACTAATGAAAATAACATGTTAACTGCGGTAACAAAAATTGATTATAAAAAGTTAGATAGTAAAAAGCTAGCAGAAGACCAACCATCAATGAAAAATTACATGAACGATGATTACGTACTAACTTTAGATGGTATTAAATTAATATATGAGCAAATGGGTGCAACGTGTGAATAATAATAAAAGATTCCAAAAAACGGAATCTTTTATTTTGTAACTATAATTGTCGTTGGTATACCGCGGGTTCTATGTCTTAGTGCCGAATCAATTGGATCATTTATATAGCAATAATTATCCGAACAATTGGAATTATATTTTAACGCTTCTTTTTTTGGTAAAATCATAACGGTCGAAGTGCCTCCATCTAAGTTTGCCGCATTAACTGCCCCATAATTACTCATTATTTCTGTTAAATCCACCATACTAGCACCTTTAGTTCTAGTTGAGTTGCTATTTACCACAAGAAAAAGGATTATACCATCACTTCTTTGTCCTATTGCGGTTCTAGCAGCATATCCCCAGCCACCATTTCCTTTTATAAATGACTTTTGTCCGTTTACTATTAAAAATGGACCCCATGAAACGCCATCACGAACGTTCATCTTTTTAGCTTTCGCAGCCGTAGCATTTTTAATTAAAACCAACTTATTATCATAAGTCATACCTATTAGGCCTCCTGATTGGGAATCGGATGAATAAGTATTATCAGTTATTACTTTTCCATTTGATATGGTAACACCTGTTGGTCTACCACCGGTTTGATTGCCTGGGGCGTTTCCAAATCCTCCACCATTAATCGCTAGAATAGCATTATTTTGTTCAGCTATTTTAGTAGCATATTGTCCGTAGGTTCCAACTCTGTTAGATACGGCTACTTTAACTTTACTTGGATCATAAACAGCGGCTAGGTATGCTTTTTGCCCATTTACTTCAAGTTCAATAATTTTATAATCCTCATCTTTTTGTCTTAATAAAATTTGTTTCTCATACTCATTAGCGTACTTTTCTTCTTTCATATCAATTAAATCAGTATTAGTATCTTCATTAACTTCTATTATATAGTTGTGCTTTAGCACTTTATTTATTTCATCATCATTATAAAACCATTTACAAAGGTATTGGTGACTCATCGTATTCATTGAAGTTGATATAAACCATACTCTAAATTTATCATAAGGACCATACAATAAAAATAGAAAAGAAGAACATGCA
>CASEKZ010000092.1 GCA_949288625.1 uncultured bacterium
AATAATTATGTTATAAATAAAATGCGTCAAAAATTAGATTCTTATTATACTAGATTAAAGAATGCTTATTCAAACGTGGGACTGGTTTGGAAGAATTTATATAGTGATTTAATTAATTCAGACGCAGCTTTGGCTGGCGAAAAATCTTCTGGCTCGGTAGTAGCATCTTTAGTATCGGCTAAAATAAATAGTATGCCAAAACTGGTGGAGTATAAAAATGATTTACCATTATCAAATGTAAATATGTCTTATGATGCATCGCCGAATGATGTTGTAGAAATATCTAAACTAAACATTGACGATGATTTAAAAATATCAGATAATGTTTCTGAGGCATCAGAAGAAAAAACACCGGAAATAGAAATAGCTAAATCTGCAGCAATATGTGCATCTATTGGTACGCTTATTTCACCTGGAATAGGAACTGTTTTAGGTGCTTTAGCAGGAACTATAATTTCTAAAACTGGTATTGTATCTAAAATTAAAAATTGGGTTAGTGAACAAGGGGGTATTTTAGGATTATTTAAAAAAGCTGCAGCAACTGTTGCAACAGCGACTATTTCATTAGTGGAAGGTATTATAAAACTCGTTGAAGATGTTGTGGATTTAGTCGCTTTAGTTGGAACAGCTCTTGCTTCTGTTGGTACGGGAGTATTAGACTTAGGAAATCTTGTAATGAGTAAGATAACTGGTGATGAGTCTGTTAAAACTAATTACACAAAACAAATGTGGGAAAAAACAAGAGCTTTTGTTGCTACTGATTATGTTGGAAATCTTTTTGATAAGTTTTATGAAAATACTTCAGTGGGTCAATTTATAAAAAATAATGCTTATGGTTTTGACACTGTAAGAGCAGTTGGTACTGCCGTAGGAGAAATAATTGGGGTAATTGCCATAACTATTGTAACAGCGGGAGTAGGAGGAGCAGCATTGGGTACAGCTACATCTGTTGGTGCTGGTATTTCAGCTGCGGCTGCTTCGTCAGCTGTCACAACAACTGGGGCAGCTATAACATATGGCGCGTTAAAAACGGCAGAACATACTGAAACTAATTGGCAAGATGAAAACACATCAACAGCAGCAGGGCTTTTCAAAGGAACGTTGCAAGGTGCATTAGATGGTGCTTTCTTTGCTATAGGTGCTAAAGGAGATTTGGCACTTAGAAATTCTGCAAAAGCCGTTGTGAGTAATTTAGGAAAAAATGCATCTAAAGAAGCAATAAAAGCTGCACAAAGGGAAGTTACAAAAAAACTAGGGTTAAAAATGGCTTTTGAAGGAGCAACTTCTGTTGCTCAAGACGTAAGTACAATAAGTTTAAATGCT
This sequence comes from uncultured bacterium, assembly GCA_949288625.1. GTDB lineage: Bacteria > Bacillota_I > Bacilli_A > RF39 > UBA660 > Aphodocola. The sequence goes on from CASEKZ010000092.1 coordinate 1,324, forward strand.
GTTTTTTCTGATGATATTATAACTGATGCTAATGGTAATGTAATAAAATTAAATAGTTTTTCAGATAAATTAAAATATTATTATGAGCAAGCGGGTGGTGCAAAAGGTATAGCACAATCTGTTATGACTGCTGTTGCGTTATCAGCGATAGCAGACAGATCTGATTCCATTGGTATTGTTAATAATGCTGTAAAACAAAGCAAAAATTCTGCTATTAAACAAGCTTTACAAAATGCAAACATAAAAGTTAATGATAAATTGGTACAACTAAAATCATCAGTGAATTTAAAATTAAAAGCAGGAACAAATGCAGCTTCATTAAAAGTAATTGGCCTAGGAAAAGCGTTAAAGAATTTAACTAATGATTCTGTATCAAAAGTAAAAAATAAAATAAATAACTCATCTATAAAACAAAAAGTGTCAGATTCAGTAACTAATGTAAGGTCTAAAATTCATGGAAAAAATTTACATGTAAGCTATAAGTTAGATCAACTAAAAGCTTCTACAAACATAAAGTTAGCAAATGCAGGTTTAGTAGTAGCTGAAAAAGCTATAGGATTAAAGAACGCAATTAAAAATTTAACTGATGATTCTGTGTCAAAGGTAAAAAATAAAATAAATAACTCATCTATAAAACAAAAAGTGTCAGATTCAGTAACTAATATAAGGTCTAAAATTCATGGAAAAAATTTACATGTAAGCTATAAGTTAGATCAACTAAAAGCTTCTACAAACATAAAGTTAGCAAATGCAGGTTTAGTGGTAGCTGAAAAAGCTATAGGATTAAAGAACGCAATTAAAAATTTAACTGATGATTCTGTGTCAAAGGTAAAAAATGAAATAAATAATTCATCTATAAAACATTCAAGTGAAGAAACTGTTGATCAAGCTGTAAAAGAATTAACCAAAAACATTGAAAATCATGTTAGTTTATTAAGAACAAAAATTAACGTTTCGTCTGTTGACCATAAATCGTCTTTAGATGCTGACATTAATATATATAGTTACGTTTTTGAAAACATAAGACGGAAATATGGAACAGAAGACGCACGCGTTATAATGAAAAATGCTTTAGATGGAAAAATGTTTAATATTCCTGAAAAAGACAAACTAAGAGCTACTATGGAACTTATTTCTAATAATAACAGAACAATAATTAAACAATTAGAATTTAATCCTAATATAGAATATCGTGGTAGTTCTAGGGTTAAATTTGGTAGTTCTGGTGGCCAAGAGCTGAGCGTTTATCAGCTGTACGACAGGAAAAACAATGTATTAATAAATATTCAAGAAAATTATAATCCTAATAACAATGTATATGGTTTAAATGTAGATGAGGTTTTAAAAGCATATTATAAAATTTCTTCAAGGCATGATGAATTACTTGAAAATATAACTGAATTAAATATAACCGATATTAAAAATCCAGATGATTCATATTGGGCTATTCAGCATAATGCAAGTGTTTTTAACAGTGCTGCAACCTATGGTAATGGAAGAATAAATATATATAAATATAGTAGCCCTAGTAGTATAGAAGAGACTTTAATTCATGAAATTGGACATAGCATTGATAATTTGAATAATAAAAAATATGGAGTGTCCAATTCGTATGAATGGGCAAATGCAGTTAAAAATGATGGCGGTAAAGGTATAACTAATTATGCAGAAAGTGCATTAAAAAATAGAACATCTTATAAATATACTGAAGATTTTGCGGAATCTTTGAAGTTGTTATATACTAAAGGAGGAAAATGGTTTTCTAAAAAATATCCTCATAGAGCACAAATATTAAAACAGATTTGTCCAAAATTATTTTAGAAAGGAATGAAAATATGAATAATACAAGAAAAATAGATGGTCCAACACCTTCTGGTGGGGTTTATGCCATGTTGTATTTTTATGATGATAATAATAACCCTGTTTCTGAAGAACAAGCAACAAAAGCTTATGGAGTAGAATTTGATGAAAATGATAAAATAATAAAAGAAACATATTTTCTTATTAGTCATGAAAAAAACGATAAAAATACTAGTGAAGAAAAAAGAGAAGATTTTGATGGGAATACTATAGAAATTCCCAGTATCAAATGAGTAATAAATAGTAAAGAAGGAATAAATATGAGGGTATCTTTAATCAAAAGTGATAGAATAAGAAGTATTGATATCCCAGACGTTGTGTCTGGGAACTTTTGGATTACCGATTATGATGAAAATGGCAAGGAAACAAATTTAGCTAATATTACTGCTAAAGATGGTGGTTGGTATTTACTTAGTAATCAAGATATAGCATGTGTTAAAAATAATTTGTTTGTTTCTAATTTGGAGCTTAAAAACTATTCTTTTAATGTCATTCAAAAACTTTCTACAAAGGAAAACATGCTTATTTATTGTTCTGATTCATGTGATAGTAAAATCGCAAGTTACATTATAAATCCTTCTGAGGGTAATGTAGTTACAATTGGTAATAGCATGGCAAATATATGTTCACCAACACTTGATGCTAGTCATGCTAAAATAGTTTATGAAAATGGAAAATTTATAATGTATCCAATTTCTCAAAGATATGGTGTATACGTTAATAATTTGAGGGTTGTGGAAAGAAGAATGCTAGAATGTGGTGACATCATATTTATTAACGGACTTAAGTTTGTATTTACGAAAGAAAATAATAATTATAAATTAAATTTTTATTATCATGATAACTCTATCCAAATTGCAGGACTTATATCTGCCAATTATACAGATGTTCAAGATGATTATCAAGAAACTAAAGAAGATATTGAGATGCGTTGGTATAAAGAAGAGGATTATTTTCATAAAACACCAAGGTTCATATCTGAAATAACGGAAAAAGAAATAAAGGTTGATACACCTCCCTCAAAGGAGCCAGAACCTGAAATGCCTGTTATTTTAACAATTGGACCGATGTTTACTATGAGTATGTCATCAATGGTTATGGCATTTGTATCAATAAGTAATTTAAAAAGTGGAAATTCTTCTTTATTATCAGCATTACCATCAATAGTAATGGCGTTTGCTATGCTTGCATCAACACTTTTGTGGCCTACTTTTATAAGAAAGTACGAAAATAAAAGAAGAAAGAAAAAAGAAAAGGAAAGAATAGCTAAATATTCAGCGTACATTGATTCAAAACGTAAAAAAATACTTGAAGAATTGCAAAATCAAACGGAAATGTTAAAACGTAATTACCCTAATCTTTATGAATGTAGCGAGATTATATTAAAAAGGAAAAATGAATTATGGCAAAAAAGAATTGAGGATGATGATTTTTTAAACGTAAGTTTAGGCTTTGGTGATTATCCTATGAAACTTAAAATTTCATATCCAGAAGAACATTTTTCAATGGTTGAAGATGATTTAAAAGATATAGCAGATAAGTTAAGTAGGGAACCTAAAATATTAAAAGGAGTTCCTGTTCCATATTCATTTTTGGATAATAACATAACGTCTGTGGTCGGTGATTATGGTTATAGAAGTGACTATATAAAAAAAATATTATTACAGATAATTGCATTTCATAGTTATGTGGATTTAAAAATTGTTATTTTTACAGATAATGATAAGAAAAGTAATTGGGAGCATATAAAAAATTTACCTCATGTTTTTAGTGATGATAAACAAATAAGATTTTTTGCATCTACTAAAGAGGAGTATAATGATTTATGTTTACATTTAGAAAAAATTTTTCAAAGTAGAAAAGAAGCAAAGGAAAAAATTACAACACCCCATTCTTATGATAAGATATATCTTATCATAACGGATTCATTTAGAATGATTAGAAATAATGATTTTATAAATGAGTTGTTGGAGACAAAAGAAAATTATGGCTTTAGCTTTATAATTTCAAATAGAAATATAGCTAGTTTACCGGAACAATGTAAAACATTTATTAATGTCGATTTTGTTAATGGGGTACTTTCTAAAAATATAATAAACTCTGAAAAACAAAATTTTATGATTGATTTGGTAAGTGGTATAAATTATAACGAATGTTACAAAATATTGTCTAATACACCAATTGAAATGAATAGTAATAGTACAATAAAAATACCTGATAAATTAGGCTTTTTGGAGATGTTTGACGTAGGTAAAGTTGAACAATTAAACTCGCTTAACAGGTGGAATACATCTAACCCTATGGAAACGTTAAGAACACCAGTTGGGTATGGTAAGAATGATGAAATGCAATATATAGATTTACACGAAAAGTATCATGGGCCACATGGCTTAATTGCAGGAATGACTGGTTCTGGTAAATCAGAATTTATAATTACTTATATCCTTTCATTAGCAGTAAATTATAATCCGTTAGAAGTTCAATTTATTTTAATAGATTATAAGGGTGGAGGACTTGCTGGTGCGTTTGAAAATGCTAATTCTGGAAAAAAGCTTCCTCATTTAGTAGGTGTTATTACCAACTTGGATAAAAGTGAGATAAAAAGAAGTATATCAGCGATTGAAAGTGAACTTAAAAGACGTCAAAAACTATTTAATGTTGCAAGAGATAAAACGGGGGAGTCAACTATTGATATATATAAATATCAAATGCTATATAGAGAAGGTAAAGTTGATGAACCCGTATCACATTTATTTATAATATCAGATGAGTTTGCCGAACTAAAAACACAAGAACCAGAGTTTATGGATCAACTTATATCAACTGCTCGTATCGGTCGTTCTTTGGGTGTGCATTTAATTCTTGCAACACAAAAACCAAGTGGTGTAGTAGATCCTCAGATTTGGTCTAATACAAGATTTAGAGTTTGCTTACGGGTTCAAGACAAATCTGATTCAAACGAGATTATTAAATGTCCTGATGCCGCTTATTTAAAGCAAGCAGGAAGGTTTTATTTTCAAGTTGGATATAATGAGGTGTTTACTCTTGGACAAGCAGCTTGGGCTGGAGGAAAATACGTCCCAGCTGAAAAAACAAAAAAACCTATTGATACATCAATAGAATTTATAAATAATATAGGTCAAGTTATAAAAAAGGTTGAAACAAAAAGTAAAGATACTAAACCATTGAAAAACATAGGAGAAGAATTATCAAACGTAGTTAATTATTTATACGATGTTGCAGCAGAAGAAAACATAAAATGTAAACCACTTTGGTTAGATAAAATACCAAGTTTTATTAATATAAACAATTTAATTTCTAAATATAATTTTAAAGGTGTTAAAAACGTAATAAACATACCAATCGGAGAATATGATGTTCCAGAGCAGCAAAGTCAAAAATTATTAACTGTTGATTTTAATACTAAAGGAAATGCGTTACTTTATGGCGCAGCAGGTTCTGGTAAAGAAAATTTTATAGAAACGTTAATATATTCAGCAATGAAATTGTATACTCCAGAAGAAGTTAATTTCTACATAATGGATTTTGGGTCTGAAATTTTTAACATTTTTAAAACTTCTCCGTATGTAGGTGATATAGTGACTTTGGAAGAGAACGAAAAAATAAAAAATCTTTTTAAGATGATTTTAACAATGTTAGAGCAAAGAAAAAAAATATTTTCTTCATTTGGTGGAAACTATTATAACTACGTTGTTAAAAGTGGAAATACGCTTCCGAATGTAATAATAATTTTGAATAATTATGAAGCTTATTCTGATACATATTCAGAATATGATGATCAAATTAATGCTATAACAAGAGATTGCTCTAAATACGGAATATATTTCTTTGTAACTTGTAATACACCTAATGGAATGCGTTTTAAGTTAAAACAAAATTTTTCTAATATTTATTCACTACAACAAAATAATGAAGATGATTACTCAAGTATTTTAGGTAACGTTAATAAAAATTATCCTTCTAAGATATTTGGTAGGGGTATTATTAAGTTGGGATCTGTATACGAATTTCAAACTGCATCAGTTAACGTAAGAGAAAACATAGAAGAAACCATTGAAAAAGAGTGCAAGAATGCAAGTATTAAATATAAGTACAAAGCTAAAAAAATACCAACTATTCCTAAAATCGTTACGTATGAAGACGTTAAAGAAAGTTATGATGCATCATTAAACATGGTAATTGGTATTGAAAAAAACACTTTAGAAGTATTTAAATATGATATCAAGAAAAACTTAATAAATGTTATTACTACTAGTGATTCAAGCATATTAAATAACTTCGCTAATGCTTTTTTAAGCCAGTTAAAAAGGGTAAAGAACACCACTTTAATGGTAATCTCTGCAAAGAATCTCGAAATAAAAGAAAACATTAAACGAAATATAATATATGAAGAAAATGATTTTAATGGTTTATTTTCAAAAATATTAAAGTTTGAAGAAGAGTGTTATTCTTTATATAAGCAAAATGGTTTTAATAAACAAATTTTATCTAATCAAAAACCACTTGTTATAGTAATTAGTGGTATTGAAGAACTTAAATTAAAACTAAATGAAGAAAATAAATCTAGACTGGGAGAGTTTTTTACTAAACTAAAAGTTTTAGATATAATTAATTTCATTATTATGGATGATGTTGAAAGTGTAAAGAAATTTGAATATGAATCTTGGTTTAAAGAAGGCTTTAATCCTAATGAAGGTATATGGATTGGTAATGGAATAAGTGATCAATTTACACTTAAAACAATCGTTAGAACACCTGAATTAAAAGAAAATATAACCGATGATTTTTGCTTCGTTTTAGTTCGAGGAAAGCCATCATTAGTTAAGTATTTAAATGAGTTCGAAGATGATTTTGATATTATTGAGGAGTAGGATAAAAAATCCTACTTTTCTAAGTAAAAGATATGTTTATAAATTGACAAACATAGACTATTTAAAGTATACTTATACTTAGAATAGAATAATAAAAAGGAAGTTGGTGTGGAAGTGAGGTTATATATTGCGGATAATGAAAAATTAACGAAGTTTGATCTTCCACAGGAAGTAAGAGAATCTTTTTTAATTCCATATAAAACTGGTAATTCTAAAAAAGAATATTTAATAACCATAGAAGGGGTAAATGGTAATTGGCAAGTCAAAAGCAATGGGCAAATAAATGTTTTAGAAAATAATACTACGGCTTTAGAAGGTTTGCTAAAACTTTACGTTCCCATTGTTTTGGAAGTGGTTAACGAAAAGAAAGTATTAAATGTTTTTCTTATGCCAACAGTAGAAGAAAATACAATATCACTTTCTTTGTACGGAAATAATAATTTGTTTATTGGCTCGGATTCTGGGGATAACGTTTTTTATACGCAAAACGGAATTATTGGAAAACATGTTACTATATTTCAAAAAGATGGTAAAACAATAGTAAAAGCATCAGCAAGCGGAGCGTATATAAATTCAATTCCGTTTGAGGTTTCTTACTTAAATATAGGGGACATTATATTTTTATACGGATTAAAAATAATATATATGGGAAGTTTTATAAAGGTTAATAACCCGGGTGGCATGGTAAATATAAATGGTATGGTGGCGTTTGAAGATTTATCAAACACTGACAACTCTAATTATGAAAAGACGAATTCAGGTGAATCTGATATAGAATTATATGAAGAAAGTGATTACTTTTTTCATAAACCTCGAATAAAAAACATTCTTACTACCAATAACGTACAAATAGATGCACCACCGGCGGAAGATAAAGCGGACAACATGCCTGCTATTTTAACGATAGGTTCTAGCCTTACCATGTCTGCTTCTTCTATTATGATGGGATACTCAGTTATATATGGTATGAGCAAAGGAACAAGAACGCTTCTTGAATCATTGCCACAAATAGTTATGTGTATATGTATGATAATCGGCAGTCTTATTATGCCTAGAATAGTTGCCTCTTACCAAAAAAAACAAAAAAAGAAAAAAGAGGCTTTGCGTCAAAAAAAATATGGTGAGTATTTGGAAACCAAAGAACAAGAGATAAACGGAATAATAAAAAAGAAAGTGGATTTATTGAATCGTAATTTTCCAAGCGGGATAGAATGTACTAACATAATATTAAAAAAAGAAGACAGGTTATGGGAAAGACAAATAGTGGATGATGATTTTCTTGAGATGTGTGTAGGTATCGGTAATAAAGAGGCTGATATTGAAATACAAGCTCCTGAAGAACACTTTACTTTAGATGAAGATAACCTTAAAGAAATGGTGTATAACGTCGTTAATAGATCTAGAACTTTAAGTAACGTTCCAATTACTTATTCTTTAGTTAAGAATAGAACATCGGCGTTAATAAGCGATGATTTAGTAAGGGAAAAATACGTAAGTAACCTTTTGTTACAATTAGTTACTTTTCATAGCTATGATGAATTA
>CASEKZ010000093.1 GCA_949288625.1 uncultured bacterium
ATTTTATCTTTTAATAAGTCTTTTTTTTCAGTCATCTTTTGTTTTTTGTCATAACGTTTTTCTAAATTATTTACTTTTCGTTTCATAAGTTTTTACGTTTTCTTTTTCAAATTTTTCTTCATCATAATATTTAGTTTTAAAATAAGATGCATAATGCATAATAGTTGCCGTGTAATAAGGTAACCATTTTTCATCACTTTTTAAATCGTTTAGAAGCATATCTATTACTTTTTTTATAAGTACTACGTAGTTTTTATTAGTATACTTAGGAAAATACTTATTTTCTAGTTTATCAAATGGAATACTTGTTATTCTCTTATAATATTTTTGGGCGCGCATCTTGGTTTTTAATCGTTCTTTATTTTCTGCATCTTTATTTGCAAGACTTTCAACATCATTATTATACAACTTACAAAACGTGATAAACGCATCCCCAAAACCTATTTCTTTTAAATCATCATCAATCATTATAAATTTACGATCATCTTTATTTAAAATGTTTCTAATCAAATCATAAGATTCCATATTAATCTTTATTTTTCTTTTATTTTCTAAACCCAAGATAAATTCATTATAAATACTTATAATAAAATTTATTTCCCTTTTTAATGCTACTGAATTAGCATACGAACTTTCTATTAATTTGTTAAATGCAAGAAGTATTTTATAAAAAGCCTCTTTTTGTGATTCATTTAAGTTTGTGTTACAACAAACGTTTGCACAATTACTTAAAAACTCAACCATTTCATCCCAAGAATTAGGATTTTTAAACAAATAACCATAACGAATACCATAAACACTTCCAAGTACTTCTGGTAAATCATCCTTGGTAAAAAAGCCTTGCTTTTTATAATCAGCCTTTTCTTCTTTGCTAAATTCTTTAAAAAAAGCATCACCAAAAATGTATTTTAATAAATTTTTAAACTCTTCTTTTCCATTATTAGTTTTAAACAAGTTAATCATTTTATCAATACCAAAAATAACAACTTCTTCATTATTTTTTTTAACTATCGTGCAGCAATTTGCAAACGTATCATTTTTAATGGTTAAATTACTTCGTTTTATTTTTAAAGTTTCAACTTCGTTTTTTAACAACTCTAAATATTCATCATAAGTTATTGCGTGTTTATCCATAATAAAACTCCCCTTTGTTTTACAAGGGGATATAGTAACAAAAACAAGTGATTTTGTCAATAAAATAATTTCTTACTTAGTTTTTTAAACGCTACTTTTATTAAAATAAAGATAATTGACTAGACTCTGGCATGTTGTTTAAAATTCCCATTAATTTCATTTTATCTGTTAACGTTTGTGAAACTTTTCCTCTTGATTGAAAGTCTTCGATACTTATAAAATCACCTTTATTTCTTTCTTGGACTATCTTAATAGCTACCGTCTCTCCAAGACCATCAATTGAAGAAAATGGTGGATAAATAGATGTATCATCTTTTACACCCCAAGTTTTTGCCTCACTATTGTATAAATCTACTGGTAAAAATTTAATACCTCTAGCGGTAGCTTCTAAAGCCACCTTTAAACTTTCTAATTGCCCTAAGTCTTTATTAGAAGCATCATAACCTTTATTTTGTATTTCGATTATTTTTTCTTTTATTGCATCATAACCTTTTATCATAACGTCAACGTCAACGTCTGTTGCTTTAGAAGTAAACCAAGATGCGTAAAAATAAACCGGCATATGAACTTTGTACCATGCAATTCTAAATGCAGAAATAACATAAGCTGCCGCATGGGCTTTTGGGAACATGTACTTAATTTTACCACATGAGTCTATAAACCAATCAGGAATACCGGCTTCAATCATTATCTTTTTATACTCATTCCAAGTTTCCGGTTCTTTTGATGCTTTACCCTTACGAACAAATTCCATTATCTTAAAGGCCTTTATTGGTTCTACTCCTTTATACATTAAATAAACCATTATATCATCACGACACCCAATTACATCTTTAAACGGAACTATGTTATTTTTTATTAAATCTTGGGCGTTTCCTAACCAAACGTCAGTACCATGCGATAAACCAGATATCTTAATTAATTCCGCGAACGTTGTAGGCTTTGTTTCCGCAACCATACCAATGGTAAAAGGCGTTCCAAACTCAGGAATACCAAGCGTACCCGTTTTACACATAATTTGTTCATTAGTAACACCAAGAACTTTAGTTGATGTAAAAATGCTCATCGTTTCTTTATCATCTAGCGGTACCTTAGTTATGTCGGTACCAGTTAAATCTTGAATCATTCTAAGCTGAGTTGGATCTGAATGACCTAAAATATCAAGTTTTAAAACGCACTCATCAATCGCATGATAATCAAAATGAGTGGTTCTCCAAGCACTTGACGCATCATCAGCCGGAAATTGAAAAGGAGTAAAATCATAAACTTCCATGTAATCCGGAATAACGACGATTCCACCGGGATGCTGACCAGTTGTTCTTTTAACTCCAGTACACCCAAGTGCTAGTCGCTCTATTTCCGCAGCCCGCTTATTAATTTGCATATCTTCACAATAACCTTTAACAAATCCGTACGCTGTTTTTTCAGCCACCGTACCAATTGTTCCAGCCCGATAAACGTTATCATCACCAAACAAAACTTTCGTATACGCATGAGCTGAGGCTTGATTTAAATCACTAAAGTTAAGATCTATATCAGGAACCTTATCAGCGTTAAAGCCTAAAAACGTTGCAAAAGGCATATCTTGGCCATCTTTATACATTTTCTTTCCGCAAATAGGACATGCTTTATCAGGCAAATCAAAACCAGTAGAATACTCGCTTCCGAGCGGCCTACCATCTTCGAAGTTAAACTCACTATGCATACAATTTAAACAACGATAATGCGCCGGAAGAGGATTAACTTCCGTAATACCCATCATGGTTGCAACAAACGAAGAACCAACCGAACCACGTGATCCAACCAAATATCCATCATCATTAGAATGCTTAACTAATCTTTGGGCAATTAAGTATATAGGATCAAACCCACCACCGATTATTCCTCCAAGTTCTTTTTTTACTTTTTTATCCACGTTATCTTCAGAAGGTTCACCATCATTTTTTTCATCCCAGTTTTTTTTGAAATATTCCTTTAAAAGCGTTTTAACACTATTTAAACCTTTAATAATAACCTCGTGCAATTTAGTATAAGTCATTTTATTTAATTCATCTTCACTTACGTTTTTATTTTCATTTTTAATGGTTTCATAACAAACTTTATAAACAATGTTACCATAAAGTTCCATTGCTATACGTTCTTCAATGTTCAAAGGAAGCGGATTACCATACCAAGCTTTTGCTCTATCATAAACAAGATCAGTTACTACCGAAGGACAATCAAGGTATGATTTTCCGTCATCAGACTTAACCCTTGGTGAAAAAGGAATACCATGCGTATCAATAATAACTTCTATTTCCTCTACCATATCAAGGATTTTATTAGTGTTGGTAACTACTATTTCATAAGCTAACTCATTACCTAAAAAATCAAAATCAGAAAGCATCTCACTAGTCGTTCTAAAGTGTTGCGATGGAATTTCTTTTATTTCTTTTTTAGCTAGTGGGTGTCTTCCTCCTCCAGGTACTTTTTGATTAACAATTATCTCACGATAAATCTTATCTTCCCTTTTAAAGTGATGAACATCACCGGTTGCAACGATTATCTTGCCGGCCGCTTTAGTTTCATTTATAACTTTTCTAATATGATTTTCTAATTCAAACTTATCTTTAAAATCTCCCATTTGAACAAGATGATCATATACAGAAGGAGGCTGCACCTCAACATAATCATAAAAGTTAATAATGTTAGTTAACTCCTGTCCTTCTTTACTTCTAGCTAGATTAAACACCTCAGATTCATAACAACCAGATCCGATTAACACGCCATCACGTAAACGCTCTACTTCACTTCTTAAAATTCTAGGAGTTTTATATAAATAAGTTGTATTAGCAAGTGATATCATTTTAAAGATGTTTTTAAGCCCTTTTTTATTAATGGCAATTGCGTTAAAATGATACGTTCTACCAAACTTATAAATTTCATCTTTTGATACTAACCTATCAAGGTCTGATATTTTTTCAAAATTTTGTGATACTAACTTTTGAAGCATTTTATGAAAAACAAGTGCTGTTCCTTCGGCGTCATAATCCGCACGATGATGAGCATCTTCTTCCCAAGGAACGTTATACCTCTTAACTAAAGCAGATAAACTATGCCTTGCATATCCTTGATCAAGCGTCCTTGATAGTTCCAACGTATCTATTACGGTACTGTTAAATTCGCCCAAGTCATACTTTTTCATAGCCATCTTAATGAATGAAATATCAAATTTAGCATTATGAGCAACTAAAGGATTATTACCAGCCCACTTTAAAAACTTTTTAGTAACCGTTTTTTCATCATCACAACCGCTTACCATTGCATCAGTAATATGAGTTAGTTCACTAATTCTGTTTGGAATGTGTCTTTTGGGATCAATTAACTCATCAAAACGATCAATTATTTCTCCATCTTTTAATTTGACCGCTCCAATTTCAATCATTTGATCATCACCACCAGCATTAAAACCAGTAGTTTCGGTATCAAAAACAACGTAAGTAGTGCTTTTTAATACATCATCACTAGGATTTACAACAATGTTAATGGTATCGTCTACCAAGGTTAATTCCGTTCCGTATAAGCCTTTAAAATGTTTTTCTTTTTCAGGAATTGACTTATTATGTGATTTTATAACACCATAAGCAATCGGAAATGCTTGACAGCCATTGTGATCCGTTATAGCAACACCCCTGTACCCCATGTTAATTGCATTAGTAACAAGCTCGCACGTATGCTTACCCAAATCTAGTTTGGTTAGCCCATCCATCTGACTCATCATCGTATGAGCGTGAAGTTCAACCCGCTTAACTTCCGCATCATCTTTTATAACCTCGTCTTTAGAAGGAATCTTCATTACGTTTCTTATGTTTAAAACCAAGTCCTTGGCATAAGAGTCTTGTCTTACATAACCATTAATTCGAAACCATCCCGACTTCATATTCTTAGATAACTTTTTAAAAACATCAGCATCTTTTGTAAAATATTTAGCATAAATACTATCGGTATTATCACTTATTTTAAGAGTTAAAATCTTAAAATTATTCTTATTAGATTCAAATTCTTCTATTCCAAACACATAAGCTTCAACGTTAATATTAGCTTCTTCGGTAATAATATCTTTTATATTGGTTATTTTCCCCTTAACTTCTTCACCAAGTATTACCGGATCTTCTTTTTTTAAGTTTTTAACCGGCTCTACCTTAGGCTCCATATTTAATTTTTCTCTTGTTTTTTTTGCGTTTTCTTCATTAATGTTAATGGATATTTTTAACTTATCAAAACCAATTTTATGATAGAAACTTAAAATACTATCTTGATGATTTAAAAGAATGGTTCGTTCAGCAACGTTATCTACCTCAATTAAAAGTGTTTTATCATCTTTTTTAACCATTTTTTCCTTGAATAGTTCTTTCATTGGCTTTGTTAGTGAACTTTCATCAATAGCTTTTTTAAAAAAATTAATAGTATCATCATAATTAACGTTTCTAACTATAAATTCAGCCTTAATTGAGTTCATGTCTGGAAAACCACTTGATATGTTGTTATTAACGTAATTTATAACATCATTATCTAATACGTTATCAACCTCAATTATAAAAACCCCGTTACGTCTTGAATGATCAAGTTTTAATTTAACTATCTTTCCGTTTTTAAAAAAGTCATAATACTCTTTAGGCATTTTAATCTTTTCTAAAAACAATTTCAATTTATCATGCATATTATCACCTTACTTCAGTACTATTTATTATAACATCTAAAACTCAAATATTAAATAAAAAATGACTTTTTAAAGCCATTTTTTCTATAGGTTTTCACTAATAATACTAGATAACCCCATAATTTTATATCCTTTACTAGTAATTGATTTAATTACCATACTAAACGTATCAAGGTTAAAATCACGTAAATCATACACTATTATCGCACCCTTTATCAATCCTTTTTTAAGCTCACTAATACTAGGATTATTAATTGTTGGCATTATCGAATGCATTTTTTTATCTTTGCATAATTTTTTTTGCTCATCATCTTTACTTTCATTTAAACAAAAAGAAGAATCTTTAAGGGTTATGCTTTCAATTAAGTTATTAGTCGCTGATATCATGTTTTTTTGGTACTTTCCATCATATCCTAAATTATATAGTTCTCCATATAAATCAACGATTGAAAAAGCTGTTTCTACGTTCTTTTCAAGCCATGCACCATCAATAAAAAAATTTATTGTAACATTACTTTTAGCTACCAACTTAAGTAAGTCATCCACCTTGTTAGAACTACTTATTTTAAATATTATCGCCACTTCCTTTTTTGATGGATTACCTTGTTTAATATAATAATCATAAGTTTTAGATATTGTTTTTTTAGGTAGTGATTCTTTAAACACTATTTTATCTTTATCAAACTTATCTTCTTCTTTCATTTTTTTATATGACTCATCTTCATCAACAACTAAACCAGAATATCCTATTATAATTTCATCATCTTGAATTACTGGCTCAACTCCTAAAACATCATGCTCATTTTTATAACTTATTATATCTTTCATTACTGGATCATTTTTTTTAGCACTATCAAAAACACTATCAGTATAAATAAAGCTAAGAATCAAAAGTAATAATAACCCAGCTAATTTACTTGCGTTTTTTAACATTTAAAAATCACCTAATTAATGATATGAACATTAATATAAAAAAAGTCTTATTTACTTAAGACTTTTTTACTACCAATTTTCCAAACATTTTAGTAATTAATTCATCACTTACGTTTTTTAATAATACGAATTATTATTTTATAAAACAAAAGATGAATATAAAAATTTTAGGCCTTTAATTTTGATATGCTCTTTCGGGTTTTAAATCATACGAAAAAGTAACGTAGTATTTACCATCTTTATCTTTTTTTACATTCCAATTAGAAAGTGAAATATTTTTTAAGTCATCACGATTAATTCCCTTTGGCCATATCATAAAAGTAACCTTAGTCGTTTTATTTACGTTTGGAATTTCATAGCTTTTTTTACCTGTTTTTTCCTTATCGTTTTTAAGAACTATTTCTTTATCATTTTCATCAGTATATTTAACAATCAAATTATATTCATACCCAGGCACATCAATGATAAACACTCTTGGATCTTTCTTATTAGTAGAAACCTTAATAACGCTTTTTTTATCTTTTGCCTCGTTTGTTTCATTTAGGCCTACCGGACTATAATAACCTTTAACCGTAAAAACCTTATACGCATGCTTTTTATTTTGGTTAGATGAATCAGAAAAACGCCAACCATAAGGTGCAAAAGAACTATCTATTTTAGCAGCATTTAATATGTATAGTTCGATTTTGTAAGTTTCGTTTTTATTTTTTTTAGAATCTATTTTTACTTTAAACGATTTTGTTTTTGAATCATATTGTTTTGTTTTTACTTTATTCCATTTAGAACCAGATAACTTATATAACACGTATTTATAACAACCAGAGTATGAACTAACCTCAGATGACGGCTTAACTTCCACTACGTAATTACCATCGCTGTCATAGTTTTCCTTAACCATAAATCCGTTTTTATTTTGCAAGGCACCAGTTAACTTCTCAAAAGTAAGTGAATATGCATAAATAAATGGATTAACGTCTTTTAATACACATATAAAACCAAAAGACAATATAACACAAATAAACAAGCAAGATATAATCCATATCTTTGCTTTTCTTACAGCACTACTACTAGCAAGCCTTGGTCTTCCAACCTTGTTTTTTGTTTCTTCTTTTAACAACCATTCCCTCATGCCATCACCCTTTACTTGCCATAGTCTAATATTTTCTTATGAATACCAGGTTCTACCACATCAAGGGTACTAATACTTAAATCTAAAGACTTTTTATAATCTCCTAAAAAGAATAGCTTTTCAGCCCTAATTAAACCCTCGTTAACACTAGCTTTAGACGAGCGATAACGATTTCCATAAACAATTGCATACTCGGATAATAATGCCAGACGAATCATATCACTTGTGGTATTATGAAGTTTAAATACCAAGTCCCTTGCCGTATCAACTCTTACGTTAAGTGTATCAACATCAATTGGTTTTTTTGATAATTCTCTTTGAATTTCTTTTATAGCATCAGCTGCCTCTTTTAATTCAACATAATAATTATCAGAAATAACTGGCAAACGGTTTTTTCTTATTTGGTACTTAGATTGCTTTAACAAGATTTTAATATCTTCAAGTTGCCCCCTAGCTCGTTCTTCATCATCTTTTAAGTTACCAACTTTCTGTAGTAAACCACTTAATTTATCATGTAACTTAGATAACTTTAACGAAATTATTTCTAATTCTTGGTTAAGTTTTGAATATGGAAACGAATGGTTTTTATCAAGCATTAAAAGCTTTTCATAATCCTTATTTATACTATTAAACTCGTTTGCAAACATTTTTATGGAATCAATTGTATCATCCGTTATACTATATTTAGTCTTCATCTCCGGAACCTTAGCGGATACCGTTGACAAAACCTTATCTACGTGAGCGTTTTTCTTAGTAAAGTTTTTTATTCCTTCTTCATAATACTTTCTACTTAACTTTTCGGTTTCAAAATCATTAAATAAAGAATCAAAATATTCAAGTATCGTCTTAAGCTCAAAAGTTACATCTTCTAAGTTTAAAACCCGTACACGATCAAAAATAGTATTTACTTTTTTTTCAGTTTCCATTATGTTATACTCAACGTTTAAATAATCAAGTTGGTAATTTTCTCTTGTTAACTTGATGTACTCTGCGGAAACATCTTCAATTCTCTTAGGAATAAGACTCTTTCCCATAAGCATAATTTCTGGAATTTCATTAATAACAATGGTCATGTGCTCAATCATTTCGGTAAGTCCTTTAACAACGTAGATAACTTCTTCATAATCCTTTTTTTCCATAACCTCTTCAAACTCTTCAAAACGTCTTTCAATTGTCTCAAACTGAAGCTCAATTGTTTTAGCAGTTTCTTCATAATCAGCTTTAGTATCTTCAAAACGCTTTTTTAATCTTCTATAAGTAGTCTTTAATTTTATTATTGTATTTCGGTTTCTTTCCTCACTAGAAGTTATTTCCTTAATTTCAGACATTATGGTTTTTATTTTGAATTTTACCTCGTATAACTTTATTTCTATTTCCGAGATTTTTTTATAAACAAAGGCAGCCTTGTTTTTTTCAACCATAAAATCCACTTCAATCAACATATCGTTAACCGCAGGAATTGTTTCGTTTTCAATAACGTTAAACTTTACTTTCCAAGCATTATATTTATCTTCAAGTTTATTGTTCTTAACTAAAGCTTCTACTTTATTAAACTCGTTTAACACAGGAACGTTTATAAGTAAGTTTTTTTCTTTTTCAAGCGAAGTTATCGTTTTTATCATTCTTTTTTTCTTTTCGTTTTTAAAAACAAAAATAAAAGTTACGATTATAATTAAAAAAACAATGATAATAGTTCCAATATACAAACCAGTTCCCATTTAACCATGCCTCCTACTATATAAAATATTTTAACACATTTTTATACAAATTGCATCATAATATACCAAAAATACCATTTAACTAAGATATACTCGTTTTCAAACGTAATTAAAAACTAATTTTTAACCTAAAATGAAGTATGAAATCATAAATAAACCTTGACTATTTACATATAATTAGTTATAATTACAAGCGTGTAAACTTAAAAGCAGCACTTTTTGAATTTAATAACGTGTTTGTTTGCGAAATAAGTTATGAAAGTAATCCTTATAGGCTGCTGGGACGAAATCATTAAAACAAACTCCCTATTAAATGGCAAAAGTCCTTTAGTTTACAAATAAAAACAAAGGAGGAATTAATATGTCAAGATATACTGGTCCAACGTATAAAAAAAGTCGTCATTTAGGATTTTCAATATTAGAAACTGGTAAAGAGCTTGCCAAAAGACCTTATGGTCCTGGACAACATGGTAATGATAAAAAACGTGGTAAAGCCTCAGAATACAAACTACAGCTAATGGAAAAGCAAAAAGTTAGGCTAATGTATGGTGTAAACGAAAAACAATTTAGATTAACATTTGAAAAAGCAGCTAAAATGAAAGGTATTCAAGGTGAAAACTTCCTTAAGTTACTTGAATCTAGGTTAGATAATATAGTATATCGTATGGGTATGGCTACAACTAGAAAAGCCGCTCGTCAAATAGTTAACCATGGTCACATTATGGTTAATGATAAAAAGGTTAACATCCCATCATACCAAGTTAAACCTGGAGATGTAGTTGCTGTTAGAGAATCGTCAAAAGATCATAAAGCAATTTTAGAAGCTCTAGAAAAAATTAATAAAACCGTGGATTACGTTGATTTTGATAAAAAGAAAATGTCAGGTACTTACGTTCGTATGCCTGAAAGAAGTGAGCTTCCAGCTGACATTAAAGAGTCAATGATAGTAGAATTCTACAATAAATAAGATTAGTTATCTAATCTTATTTTTTATTTACAAAACAAAAAAAAGGAGTTTAACTCCTTAATTTTTTTAGTAAGTAATTATACTTAAGTAAAGAAATCAACATAACAAACCCAATAAATACAAGCACAAAAATAATTGGTACTTGAACAAAACCATACATTACTGGTAATTCATTAGTAGTTTTATAATAAACTAAATCATATACTAACGTTGCGTTAAAAACCGTAGATAATAAATTATCACCAAAAGTATCATTAAAAGAGGCATGTTTGCCAGTATCAATGTTATAAATTAACATTGATAAAACCCCAGTAACTACTGCAAATATAAAAGCGTTAACGTTTATTTCATTAAAATTATTTATTAAGACGATAATACTAAAAACACTAATAACCATTGCTACAACTAACTCTACTACGTTTAATGACTTTATTTTTTTCATAAACGTTGCTTCGTTTTGATTACTTTTTTTCTCACTAATTTTACTATTTATGTATTTTAAAAGCTCATCGTCCTTAGATTCGGTTTCTTCTTTTATGAAACTAGTTATTTCATCAACGTTTAAATTAGTATTATTCTCTAACAAATAAGAAAATCTAACAACGTCCTTTTCCGTAAAAGTGGAAAATATTTGATCCGCAATCTTCTTTTCATCATTAGAAGTTAAATCGCTTATATCATTTAAGAAAAGTTCAGGTATTTTTGAAATAGAAGACGCTTTTTGTAGCTTAAGAAACTCTAAGTTTTCATTTATTTTCTTAATTTCTTGCTTTATATTTAATAATCTATCAGAAGCATTGTTTACTACTTTTTGATACATGTTCTTTTGTAATCTATATTTACCTTTACCAAAAAAATTCATTTCAACAAAACTATACATCGTAATAATACCAAATATTCCAAAAGGAATGGTAAGAATAAGAAGATAATTAAAATTTATTATATTATATAAAAGCAAGCAAAGAAAAAATAATCCTTTTATTGCGTCATAACCATTTTTTATTTTAGCACCATTACTACCATATTTTAAAGCAGCTGATAAATTTTGATTTATAAACACCAATGAATCGTTATATACGTTTTTCATGAATTCTTTTGATACAATATCTTTTTTTATCTTTCTTAAGTTTTCCACTTCTTTTAGGTCATATAAATAATCATCAAACATCTGTTTCAAAGCTATTTTTTCATTTTTACTTGATAATTCATATGCAATATCAAATGTTTTTCTTACTTCCTTTAACTCATCTTGTTTTAAATACTTATTATAATTATTAGTAATTACTTTAACATATGCAACGTAACCATAAGAATTCTTAGGAAATAATTTCATTACTTTTTCAGCAAATTCCTTAGCATCATAATAGCATTCTTTACTAAAACACAATTCTATTTCTTCTTTTAACTTTTTTAAAGTACTCTTACTGGATGTCTTGCTACTTTTTTTCATGACTACACTACCTTTAAAAAGTAATTCTTTCTTTAACGTATTTTATTGCCTCATCAATTGATAAGGTAATTTGTTTCATTGAGTCCCTATCTCTTATAGTAATAGTATTATTTTTTAAAGTTTCATCATCTACCGTTATACAATAAGGCGTGCCAATAACATCTTGCCTTCTGTACCTTTTTCCAATTGAACCAGTTTCATCATAAGTAGTCATAAACTCCTTCGATAATAATTCATATATTTCACCGGCCTTACTACTATGATACTTTTTAACAAGCGGTAAAACCGCAACCTTATAAGGTGCCAAAAATGGTTTAAAGTGCATAACTTCCCTTACTTCGTTATTATCAAGTGTTTCTTCTTCATAAGAATCAAAAAGAATGGCTAAGATGGTTCTATCTAACCCGTAGGTTGATTCAATTATGTAAGGAATATATTTTTCGTTTGTTTCAGGATCTAAGTATTCTGTTGATACTCCGGAATATTGTTTGTGTCTTGAAAGGTCAAAGTCAGTACGATTATGAGTTCCATTTATTTCACCCCAACCAAAAGGAAATTGATACTCTATATCACAAGCCGCCTTGGCATAATGTGCAAGCTTCTCATGGTCATGATACCTTAGTTTATTATCCGGAAGACCTAAATCCATGTAAAACTTTTTACCA
The DNA here is from genome assembly GCA_949288625.1 of uncultured bacterium. Lineage (GTDB taxonomy): Bacteria > Bacillota_I > Bacilli_A > RF39 > UBA660 > Aphodocola. The sequence goes on from CASEKZ010000093.1 coordinate 12,696, forward strand.
TATTCTTTAAAATAATCATATAACTTTTCATCCTCGCCTTTCTTACAAAAGGTTTGATATTCCATCTGTTCAAATTCAATCGTTCTAAAAATGAAATTACCAGGTGTTATTTCATTTCTAAAAGCTTTACCAATTTGACCAATGCTAAAAGGTAATTTAGCTCTCATACTTCTTTGCACATTAAGAAAATTAACGTACTCTCCTTGAGCATTTTCAGGCCTTAAATAAACCTTGTTCTTACTATCTTTAGTAACTCCCCTTTGAGTTTCAAACATTAAGTTAAATTGTCTTATATCAGTAAAATCAGATTTACCACACTTAGGACAAGGAACTTTTTCCTTTCTTATATAATCGATCATTTTTTCTTCACTTAATGAATCACCAAGCGATGAATTAGTATAATCGTTTATTAAATTATCCGCACGATACCTTGACTTACATCCACGACAATCAATTAAAGGATCAGAAAAACTACCAACATGTCCAGATGCTTCCCATACCCTTGGATGCATTAAAATATCTGCGTCTAATTCATATGCGTTTTTTCTTTCTTGAATAAACCTTTTTCTCCAAGCATCCTTAACGTTATTTTTTAATCTAGTACCAAGTGGACCATAATCCCAGGTGTTTGCAAGGCCTCCATATATTTCACTACCTTGGTAGATAAAGCCATATTGTTTACATAAGTTAACCATTTTTTCCATGTTAATGTTACTCATATTAGCCCTCCAATTTCAACTGCTTTGCATAACCTTTTTTTTGATTCTTATACTCAATTAACACTTCTTCCATTTTATTAAATGCCATTTTATTAAGTATCATCGTTTTTTTACCATTAGTAACAAGTATGTTACCATCGCATAAAAACTCATAATAACAGTTAGGTGAAACCTCAAAAAAATCAATTATAATATTTCTAAAAAGTTCCATATCAAAAGAATTTACAAATGATACGTATAAAGTTTCCAAACCACAAATTATTTTTGAATCCAAAAGATTCTTACCATCACTTTTAACCATGTAATCACAACCGCTTGTTCTTAAGTTCATTTCTATTTTAGTATTATCTTGATTTGCATACTTTTCTACCGCCTCATTCATATTATGATAGTTAATTTCATCTATTATGTTTTTATACATATCATATATTGGTTTTTCCATTTCTAAAAATGAATTGCCAGATTTTATTATCACAACGTCTTTACCATACACTCCCTTAAGGATTCCGGTCATTTTAGATACGGTAAAAACAAAGTTTTTCTTTAAAAAACCTTCAACTTCTTCCGCACTATCGCAAATGTTATTTACAACCTTGTAAGGCGTTGAATCATACTTCGTGTTTTCACCTATCCTATAATAATATTTTTCTTCTTTTTTTTCTTTACTTCTCATTTTAAAACCTCCTAAAACTAAAAACCTTCTAGATAGCAAAGGGACGAGCTCAAACCCGCGGTTCCACCCTTCTTATTCTAGAAGAATCATCTTTGTGTTCATTGCTGATAAAGTTTCCAAGCTTTGTCATCGCATCCATACATCGAGTAATATTATAACACAATTTACTTTATTTTAATAATTTTTTTTAAAAAACTCTTACTTTTTAAATATAAACCCGTATACATATCATAATATTCATTAATAAAATCATTTATTTCGTTTTTTACAACATCAGATAATTCTAACTTACTTATTTTAGATATATCAACATATTTTAATGCCCTAATTATTTTTATGGTTTTTTCATTTGTTTTATACTCACCAGAATAATGATTTTGACATACAAAACCACCTTTACTAGATGATAAAGTAACAACTTTTTTACTACCACAAACAACACACCCATCAAATTCAGGTGATACACCTAAAAAATACAAATATTTTAATTCCAAAATATTCGTTATTACCATAGGATCAAAACAATCTTCTATCTTTAACACACATGATATAAAATCATTATATATCTGTTCGTTTTTAGATTGCTTTAATACTTGACTAGTAAGTTCAGAAATAAAACTGATATATGACATTTTCTCAATGTCTTTTTTTATGTTTTTTAAAGGATTAATAACATCCGCAGATATTAAAGTAGAAAGCTTATCTTTTTTATAACTAACACTAAAATTAGCATAACAAAATCTTTGGCTAACACTTCTTAATGGACTTTTAAGCCTTTTAGCTCCTTTCGATAATACTCCTATTATTCCTTTTTCTTTGGTAATAATATTTAGTATCTTACTAGTTTCACCATAAGGTTTTTCATCTATTACAAAACCTTCAAGCTTCATCACTTCCAAGGGTATCAATCTTCCCTTCTATCATCTTTTTATACATAATATAATATTCTAGCTTACCAGTTTGTACAAATAAATTCCAAACATCGTTTCTATTCAATATAATCACCTTCTATTTATATGTTGGTGATAATTTCGTTTTTTTATTCACTTAGTAATTAATTTTACTTTTTACTTTATTCCATATGTTTTAATTAATGAATTAGTTAATACTCCATATGTTTTTTTAAAATGTTTTTCATACAAAGCAAGTGAAAGTTTTTGCTATTTTTATTACTTCTTCTTTTCCGTAATCTAATTCTACTAGTGCTTTTATACTTTCATTCATTTTTTTCCCCCGTATCTATATCATAAAATCCTAATTCTTTTAAATATTTTTCTTTATCTCTCCAGTTTTTTATGGTTTTAACAAATAATTCTAAGTATACTTTTTTACCTAGCATAGATTCTATATCATGTCTTGCTTTTGTTCCTATTTCCTTTAGCATTGAACCTTGCCTTCCAATTATAATACTTTTAAGTGAGTCCCTTTCAACTATTATTGTAGCATTTATTATAACTTTATCCTTTTCTTCAATAAATTTTTCAACTAAGCAGGTAATTGCGTGAGGAACTTCATCATGAGTAAGTCTTAATACTTTTTCTCTTATTAATTCTGATGTTCTAAATTCCTTTGTTGTGTTTGTTAAATCAGAATCTGGAAAATACTTCACATTATCTGGTAAATATTCTTTTAAAGTTTTAATTAGTTCTTTTAAATTCTTTTCTTTTAAAGCAGACACTGGAATTATTTCTTTAAAATCATATAAGTCTTTATATTCTAATAAGAGTCTTAATAACTGTTCTTTATTTATTTTATCAACCTTGTTTAAGATTAAAAACGTTGGTTTGTTAGCTTTCTTAATTTTTTCTAAAACAAAGCTATCTCCTTTTCCAAAAGGTCTTGATGCATCAACTAAAAATAGTATTACGTCAACATCATCTATTGAAAAGTAAGCCTCTTCATTTAACCTTTGACCAAGTTTATTTTTAGGCTTATGAATACCTGGTGTGTCTACAAACACTATTTGCGTATCTTCATCATTGTATATTCCTTGTATGCTATTTCTTGTTGTTCCAGAAACATTAGATGTAATCGCAACTTTATAACCTACTAAGGAATTAATCAAAGTTGACTTACCAGTATTTGGTCTTCCAGTTAAACTTACGAATCCTGATTTCATACAAAAATCCTCCAAATCAAGGATATTATACCACGTAATTATAATTAAAAAAAGTTATTACATAATAACTTTAACTAATAAAACTGATAAATTTAGGTAAAAACACATATAAACCTACCCCAACGGCAATAAAAGCAGAAACAACAACGGCAGCGGCAGCTGAGTCTTTAGCAACCATGGCAAGCGAGTTGAACCTTTGGGTATATGAATCAACGACAAGTTCAATAGCAGAATTTAGAAGTTCTGAGGAAATAACTAAACATATTACAAAAAATACTAATAGCCATTCTAAAACAGACAACTTAAAATATATACCTAAAATAATAACTATTATCGTTGCAATTATGTGAATAAGCAAGTTTTGCTCTCGATTAAAAAAACTTCTTATTTTATCCATAATATTACCTAAAAAGTGAAATGATTTTTGGAACAAAAACCACTAACCACATTCCAAAAGCTACCATATCAACAACAAAGCAAGCGGCAGAAGCTGTATCTTTGGCCACCTTAGCAAGTGGATGGTACTCATCGGTTATCATGTCAACAACTGCTTCTATTGCCGTATTAAATAGTTCTGCAACAAGTATCATAGCACCCATAACAAGCGTTATTACCCACTGAATTGGACTTATGTTAAAACCTATTCCACACACGATAATTATCGTCATCACAATTACGTGTAATAATAAACTTTGTTCATGCAAGTAGGCATACTTTAACCCATCAAACGAAAACTTAAAACTTTTTAAAATACGCTTAAAACCAAGTTTTTTTAATTCTAACGATTCTACGTATTTACCTCTTGATATTTCAACGTTAACTTTCTTTTTTGATGCCATATTCGTATAACAACTCCTTTTGTAATTCAAACATTTTCTTTTCATCTTCTTTTTTCATGTGATCATATCCTAATAAATGTAACAACCCATGCACAGCCAAAAAGCAAAGTTCCCTTGTTTTACTATGCCCGTAATCATCTGCTTGCTTTATAACCTTATCGTATGAAATATAAACATCACCAAGAACCTTAATGATTGGTTCTTCAACGTCCTTATAATCCTCTAAAGCAAACGTTATTACGTCAGTAGGACGATTAATACCACGATACTTTTTATTAAGGTTATAAATCATATTATCGTCTACTATTATAACATTAAACATAACGTTTTTCAATTTTAACTTATGAACGCAATAATTAACAAATTCTTTCATCACGTTAAATTCTTCCACATCATCATGATACTTATTAATAAAATCTATATAATTCACGAAACAATCCTCCAAAAACCAAATTTAAACGCTATGTATATTATAACCAAAATAAAAATTAATGACAACACATCTAAAAAAAGGTTACTTTTCAAAAATTCTGGAAGTTTCAAAGACACGTTTTTAAAAAGCTTATATATTAAATATCCTAATACTCCACCAATAGTATTTAAAATCACATCATCAACGTCTGCTGTTCTACCAATAATACTTTGGGCAAACTCTATTGAGCAAGATACTAAAAACGATAAAATAATACTTGGAACAACAGATTTATTATTTAAGTAATAAGATGTAAAAATGCCAAAAGGAATAAACAATAAGACGTTTCCAACAACGTTTCTTATAAAGAGTTTAGAGTTAAAATCATACCTAAAAATTTCTTTAAATGGTACAAAATTATTAGTTCCATAATTATTATCTTGAACAGTTACTATATAGTATAAAAGTAATATGTAAATTATAAAGCACAACATGGTAATTTCTTTATAAAAAATTACCTTTTGCTTGTTACATATTAAGTAAGCTATTCTAACCGAAATAATTATAACAGTAAAAATAAAAATCATTGGCCAAACATCATTTATGGTTTTTAAAAACATATCGAACATAATTACCTCTTTACTCTTCTTTTTTAATTTCCTCGTTTAATAAATTTGGATCAGTTTTTTTATAATCAGTTATGTTTTCATACACCTTAAAAAAAACATCTACTTTTATTTTACTATCATCAGCGCTAAAATTCAAAATTTTTTTATTAATAATGTATTCATCTTTGTCAAGTGACAATAAGATTTTCTTTTCCGCTACTTCTTGTGCTTTTTCAACTGCTTCACTTGCAGATAAAGTTTGTTTTATAATCTTTGTTTTACGTTGTTTTTCAACACTTATTTCAAACGGGAAGATTTTATCACATATTAACACTTTTTTATTTTCTAAATATGAATCAGTATAATTTTTTTTAAGTGAAAAACTTCTATTAAAAAATCTAATTATATAATTATTTTTCATTTCGTTTAAATATCTAGTTTCTTCATAATAAAGAGGATACTCAACACTAACGTTATACCATGTTTCCGCATAAACCACGCCAATAGAGGCAACTTGCCCTTTTACTGTTTCATCTTTTATTATGTCCCCTGATACAATAATATCCCCTTTAGAAACATAATCATTTATTTTTTTCATAATAACGCCACTTGAAGCTTCTATTTTTTTTATAATTCCACTTTTTTTGGCCACGATATGACGATTTTCTAATGTTTCTTTTTTAGGATTTAATTTTCTTTCGGTAACTCTAACAATTAGTTTACTACCCTTTTTTTCTATTTCTAACCATTCTAATTTATCTTTGTTATCATTTATAATTTCAGTTATTATTTTTCTTCTTTTACTAAATTTAGGAATAAATGATAGTTCTTTTATCCCATGAGAAGCCAATTCTTCTTTTACTAATTTTCTTATGCTAATATCACCATGAATAACTTGCATTTGAAAACATAAGTTAGAAATAAAAAACAAAAAAATAATAGCACAAGTAAAACAAATAACAAATGAAAAATTATTTTTAAAAAAAATTATGTATTTAATTAAACCATAATATTTAATAACACTAATTTCATACAAACTTGTTTTTTCTTTTAATAATAAATAATCATTATAACTAATTCTAAAAATTACCTGTTTATGGTTTAGCTCCTTATATTTATCATAACTTATTTTATTTATTATAAAACGTTTAAAATATAACCTTGGATTTTTTCCGGTGATACATATTTTTACATACCCTTTATTCATTAGTATCCACCATTGTTATTCTTTTAATAACACCAGATATTACTATCATTTCTTCAAACATCGTTTCAATAACCATGTTCTTACCTTCTACTAAGTATTTTCTATTATCTTTACAAACAATTATTTTATCACTAGAAAAATGCTCAATTCTATCATGATAATAAAATCTTACTTTATTATCAGTTATTTTTATTTCAAATAAATTACACTCGGTATAATCATTTATGATTCTTCTAATGTTCATAAGTATCACCAATTAATTTTATGCAAAAAAAAAGTTACTATGTAAAATAGCAACTTACAAATATGAGCAAAGAAAAATTATTCAGCATTCCTTTCACGTTTAGCAGCCTTACGACTGTTTTTAATAGCTTCCTTCTTAGCGTTTCTTCTTTCAACTCCTGGCTTATCAAAAGCTTGTTTTTTCTTAACTTCTGAAGGGAGACCACTTTTTGCAACTTTATGTTTAAATCTCTTTAGTGCCGCATCAACGTTTCCGTTCTTTACTGTTACGGTTATCATTTTTCTTTCCCCCCTCTCCTTTTTTCTACTAGTAATTATAACACCCGTTTTGAATTATGACAATATATTTTTGTTTATTTATAACAAAAAATGACAGTTTTTTTTAAAAAAGCTGTCATTTTAACTTATAAATTCATAATAATTCTAATAATTGTTCCAATAATTCTTCCTACTTGCATAATAAATTGCATTAAAAACGCAAATAATTCAATTATTATTGGAAACATAATTATCCAAAAACATATCTTAGCAAAGTTAATTAATTTATGGGACAACTTTTACCACCAATTAACCTTCTTAGACTGCTACCCAAATATCTTCCAACATCCATAAGGGTATTAAATCCTTTAATTAACGAGTTAAGTAAAGTACCCGTTATCCCAGCACCCGCAACAATCATTTTAGCTTCTTTATTACTTAGTTTCATAAAATTCCTCCCTTCTTTTTACCTACATTTAAATGGTCTTGTAAATCCATCAAACACACCTGCTAGAAAAGTAATGCCAGCAACTATTCCAGCAACTATCCAGCCGACAGATGCACCACCAGAAATACTCTTACACTCTTTGATTGATAATTTTTTCATTTTTACCCCCTTGTAAATTTATTATTTTACCATCTTTAAACGTTAATATTTTATTAAAATAATTAACGTTCGACCTTCGGTGAGTAATTAATATAATGGTTTTATCTTGATAATTTTGCCTTATATTATCTAGTAGTTTTTTTTCACTTAAAACGTCCATACTACTCGTTGTTTCATCAAATATTATGATGTTTTTATTAGCATTTAGTGCTTGTGCTACTGCTATTTTACCCATTTGTCCTGCTGATATATTTGAATTGGTGTTATCAATAACATAATCATAGTCAATATTGTTTTTTACTAATATATCCTTAACAAGTGACGTATTAATAACTTTATTATCAAAAAAATCACCCATAAAAATGTTTTCTTTGATGCTTTCGTTGATTAGTTTTATTTTTTGATCAACATAGCAAATTGAATTTCTAACAACCATTTCATCTATATTACGAAGACTAACATCATTAATAAAGACCGAATTTCCATAATACGGAACCTGCTTGGTAAGTATTTTAAATAAAGTTGATTTACCACTACCATTAGGTCCCGTTATCATAACCCAATCACCTTTTTTTATCTCAAGATGAATGCCATTTAATACCATTTTATTATTATAACTATACCTTAAATTTTTAACAATTATATCATTTATATCAATAGTATCCTTCGTTTTACTAAGTTCTTTTTGCTTATATATGTCATTTACCCTTACATAAACATTTTTAAAATCAGCATATAAAGGCATTAGTTTATTAAGCTGAATTAACGCACCAGTTATCATTGATTCAATTGAAACAAAAAGTAAAATATGACTTAAAGAAGTATTTTTTAATACCAATAATAAAAATATTAGGATTGTAAAGAAAGTGATTATAACAGACGATAGTAACTCCATTTTTTGATAGCTAATTACAAACGTTTTATACTTATTTAAAACCTCTTCATATAAAGTATTTATTTTATTTTTAAAATATTTTTCTTTGGTAAGATTTTTAATAGTTAATATTGAATTAAAAACATCCGTAAGTTTATTACTTAACTTTTCGTTTAAACGTTGTAAATCATATGACCTACTTAAGTTTTTTCGAATAAACGAACGATTAGCTAAATAAATTATAATAATAAGAGGTACGTTTATCAAAACAATAACCATGTCACTAAAAGCCATTACAATTAATCCAAATAATATTAATAAAACATTTATGATAACAACGTCTACAAAGCTAAATACCGCCTCTTTCATATAAGACAAATCATTAATTTTAGCAATTAACTCACCCGAACCATTACTATGATAAAACTTGTGAGGAAGACTGATAATTTTATTTATTGTTGGAATTGTAATAAACTTATCAATAAATAACTGAAACTTAACAGAAAAGAAAGACTTATAATAACAAGTTATATCTTTTAATATACCTATTAAAAGAAAAACAATAATAAGAAGTATAACGATAATGCTTTTATTTGAACCATTTTTTTCTAAAACAACAGGAACCATAAAGGAAAATAAAACATTAAAAAAAGTAAATCCAAAAGATAAAGTAAGAATTTTAAAAATCATTTTTTTATTTTTTAAAACATCTTTTAATACATCTGTTTTTTTCTCAAAGATAATCACAACTCCAGTATATTTTTCTAAAAAAGACGTTTTATCAACATACATTATCCTTCTTGCCGGATCAGCGATTAAAACCTTGTCTTTTAAAACCCGCATCACAACAACAAAATGTTGTTTATCTTCATCTATTACGTGAGCAATACACGGAAGTTTAGCACTATCTATAATAACGTTTTTATATCCACTAGCGATAACACCATGTTTGTTTGAAAGCTTAATAATGTCATAAACACTTGCTTTTGCATCACCCATTTTAAAATCATGTTTTATATTATCAAGTGAAACATTAATACCAAAAGATTTTAATATCATTGTTAAACAAGCTAAGCCACAGTCATTACATGAAGTTTGATTTACAAAACAATTTTCTTTTATTTTTATCATCTCCTCAGTTATATTGTTAGACACCAAGCATAAAAAACACTCGTATTTTAAAAAAATATTTTTATTTTTTAATAAAAAATGATATTATATTAGTTATGCAAAGGAGAAATCATGGAAAATTTTAAAATTAAAAATTGCGTTATAATTTACAATCCAGTATCAACAGGGTTTAATATCTTAGCGTTAGATAAAATGGTTAAGGTAATAAAAGAACACGATATCACGCCTTGGGTTACAAAAAGCATACACCATGGAAACATAATTGACTTGGTTAAAAAAGTAGACAGCAATGATACCTTAGTAATTACACTTGGAGGAGATGGTACGGTAAAAGAAGCATATACCGCTCTTAACCAAATAGAACAAAAAGGTGTATACGCACACATACCTACTGGAACGACAAACGATATGGCTAGAAATTATGACGTAAAACATAAAAAGCCATATAAAATAATAGAGGACATTCTAAATGGTGAAATAAAAACCTTTGACACGTATAGTATCAATGGACAAATAGCAGCTTACACCGCGGTATTTGGATATCTAGCACACGTTCCTTATGTTACCCCTGCTTATTTAAAAAAACGTTTTAAGTATGCTGGGTACCTAATGACTGCTGCCAAAGAAATGTTAATAAAACCTACCGAATATGATATAACTTACAAAATAAAAGGTGTTTCAAAAAGAGATAATTTTATATTAGGAGCGGTTTCAAATAGTAAAGGCTTTGCGGGTATAAATTTATACAATAATGCAAGCCTTAGTGATGGAAAAATTGAACTTTTACTTATAAAAAACATGGATTCAAAGCTTATCATGAAAATAGCAAAAGACTTTATTAATAACAAAGTTGATTTAAGTAAATTCAGTGAGTACATAACACTTTTACAAGCAAATGAAATAAAACTGACATTCAATGATAACTTTCCTAAATATGCCGTAGATGTTGATGGTGAAAATTCTAAGATCATTCCAAGTTACGCCGATAGAGATCTTGTTTTTAAAATGGAACGACCAGTTAGAATACTTAAAACAAGAAAATAATTCTGCATACTTACGTAGCAGGATTTTTTACTTTATAGTGATAAATTTAAAAGAAAGAACAACTATTATATAAATATTTTAAAATAAATTAAAAGACCAGTTTTTATTCTGATCTTAGTTTTTCTATTTCCTCAACCGATAAACCCGTAGATGTTGAAATAATCTTTATATCAACTCCTTCTTTTAGCAAATTTTTAACTATTTCTTTTTGCTTATTTAAAGTTCCTTCCTCAAAACCTTTTTTATGACCCTCTTTACGTCCTTCTTCACGGCCCTCTTTACGACCTTCTTTACGACCATCAGCCATTGCATATGCTCTTATTTGGTCTCTTATAAACGCCTCTTGCTCCTCCTTTAAATATATCCCTTGCATTTCCTCTTCTTTTGATAACTTACTTATCTTTTTTGCAACACTTTCCATTTCTTTGTAACCTCTACTTATCTCTTCTAACTCTTTTTTATTATCCGTTGTCATTATTAACAACTCCTTTTCCAACTTCGTTAACTCTTCTTTATTATAATACTTTTGCCTTACCCTTTTCAAGTTTATATAGTATATTTCTGTATCGGTTACCCTCATATATTCACTTCTTATTAATCCTCTTTCTTTATCTATCATCTCAAATTTTATTATTACTCTTTCATCAAACATATCAAAATTATTAAAGTTTATCTGTATTACCTTCTTTTCTTCGCCAAACTTCTCTTTTTTAGATATCATACCTTCCTTTATCTTTGTTACGTACCTATCATTTTTATTAAATATTCCTTCATAATAATACTTATTCATCTCTAAGTTTATTATATTACTTTGTAGTTCTATTAATAAATCTGTTATCTTTCCTTTCTCTTCTATTTCCTCTTTTGTAAGCTCACTATTTTTAAATACTAGATTCCTTTTTATATATTCTTTATTTATTTTCGTAATACCTTCTAATATATCTATTAAATAATCTTCACAACTTCTATCTTGAAGTACGTTTTTAAATACTTCATCACTCATCATTGTTATAACCTTATCTTCATTTAATATCATTTTTTTCCTCCTTTTAGAGGCATATTATCATACTTTAAACACCTTTACAAATCGCAAAAATTAATTTTTTGCTTTTGTTTTTACACTAAAAAACGATTTTATCTTAGAACAAAATCGTTTTTTTATTTATACTTATTTCTTAATTTTTCTTTTTTATTAATTTTTCATTATTTTTATATTTCAGTCTTAGAAATGGTTATTACCGGGCGAAGATATGCACAGTTATCGGTAGGTTCAAACGTACCACCACCATCTGAATAATATCCACTTTCCAGCACTATCACTGCCTCCGCAAAAGCCGAACCAGTCCAAAATTCCGCTCCGTCCCAAAGAAAAATCGGAGCATTTTCACAAGTGCCAGTATATCTACCATCTGGTTCACAACCCAATCCAACCAATTCATCATATGTTATTAATCTTGCTGATACGCTTGTTTTTCCTAAACTTTTTAAATAACTTTCATAATTCTCTACGTGTTCATATAATAATGAATTACTATCATATACATCAACCGGAGATCGTTCATAATATACTATATCACTATTATCATATTTAGGAAGATATTTTCCATCATCAAAATCAAACCAATAAATCGTCTCCGCAAATGCAACAGGATCTGATGCTGATGGATATACTTGCTTGTTTTCACTAATATTTAAAACATCTTTAGCAAGTGCTGTTACACTATCTCCATTATCTTTTATTACGTAAAAACACTCAGTATCTATACAAAATTCATCTCCAACATTATATACTTTGCTCGGACTTGTTGTAGGCGGTATTTCCGTTCCATTATATTGTTCATAAACAATCTTTATTGTAAATGATGCATTTACGTCCGTTGCAGTTGATTCTTCATCCCATAACACTTTTATCTTCATGTCTTTTTCTTGGTTTGATCCTAATATTTCATCTTCTATTATTCCTGTGTACGTTACTTTTATATCTGGGTTTTCTACTCCTTGTACTTCTATTCCTTTTAATACAGCGTTTATACTACCTATGTTTTTTATCGTTACATCTACTTCTACGTAGCTACTTGGATACTCTAGTTTTGAGGCATTTATCGTTAAGGTGTTTTTATCTTCTGATATTTCTGCGGTTGCTCCTTTGCTTCCTATTTCGGATACCGAATTTACTCTATTAAATTCTATATCAAACTCTCCTTTTGCAGTTGCCGTTCCATTTATTGTTAGTGTATCTGAAAATATCGCGTAGCCTACTACTACCACTAGGAAAAATAAAACCGCTCCTATTATTATCCCTTTTTTCTTGTTCATAAGTTACCTCCACTACTTTATTTTACATGTTTATAATATCATATACCCCCCCCCGGTCAATATTTTTTACAATTGTGGAAAACAAGGGATGTATACTTTTCATTAGACAGTTGTTAAAGAGGGTGTTATATATGTAAATTTTATGATAAATTATTATTAATTACGAAAGGTGTGATTGTTATGTCTATGTCTTATTCAAGAGACTTTAAAAAAATGACCGTTGAACTTATTAAACTTCAAGGACATTCTACTATTAAAACTGCTGAGGAATTTAATATTCCTTTAAAAACTTTAGAAAAATGGATTACTGCTTATAACAAAGATGAGCATTGTTTTGATCCCGATTATGTTTCTCCTCAAGAAAGAATTTCTAAATTAGAAAAA
>CASEKZ010000094.1 GCA_949288625.1 uncultured bacterium
TTTTTCTAATTTAGAAATTCTTTCTTGAGGAGAAACATAATCGGGATCAAAACAATGCTCATCTTTGTTATAAGCAGTAATCCATTTTTCTAAAGTTTTTAAAGGAATATTAAATTCCTCAGCAGTTTTAATAGTAGAATGGCCTTGAAGTTTAATAAGTTCAACGGTCATTTTTTTAAAGTCTCTTGAATAAGACATAGACATAACAATCACACCTTTCTAATTAATAATAATTTATCATAAAATTTACATATATAACACCCTCTTTAACAACTGTCTAATGAAAAGTATACATCCCGTTTTCCACAATCGATAAAAATATTGACCCGGGGGGGGTATATGATATTATAAACACAAGGTGGCGAGCAGTATTAGTTATCAATAATTATAGTGTGGTGAGTGTATAATATGAAAAAAAGAATGAATAAAATAATAGGTTTAATAACAAAGAAAAAAAGAAAAGTAGTATTATTAACCATAATATTTTTAATGATATTTACCTCGGTTTTTATATACATTAATTTAACAAACCCAACAAAAATAAATAGTTACGTAGCAAGTGTAATAAATAAAGGAGCACCTGCTAATAAAGCGTTTGAAGATGAAGTGTTTTATAAGGCAGTAATAGATGCTTATAACAAAGAAAATAATACAAGTTTACCATATACAGCAAACCTGACGGAAGAACAGTTAAGCACTATAACAAGAGTTAGTTATAGTGGCTCAGGTAAACCATCTGACGAAAAAATAATTAGTACAAAAGGTTTAGAAAAGTTAACAAATTTAACATATTTGAATTTGGAATATAATAACATAAGTGAAATAGACGTAAGTAAGAATACCGCATTAACATATTTGAATTTGGGAATTAATAACAACATAAGTGAAATAGATGTAAGTAAGAATACCGCATTAACATCTTCGAATTTGAGAGATAATCACATAAGTAAAATAGACGTAAGTAAGAATACCGCATTAACATCTTTGGATTTGAGCCGTAATTTTTTAAATTTTAGAAATAGTTTTAGTATAGACTTAAGTAGTAATACTGCATTAACATCTTTGGATTTGGGAGATAATCGCATAAGTAAAATAGACGTAAGTAAGAATACCGCATTAACATTTTTGAATTTGGGATATAATTACAATCTAAGTGAAATAGACGTAAGTAAGAATACCGCATTAACATATTTGAGTTTGAGTCATAATAACATAAGTGAAATAGACGTAAGTAAGAATACCGCATTAACATTTTTGTATTTGGGAGATAATAACATAAGTGAAATAGACGTAAGTAAGAATATCGCATTAACATCTTTGGATTTGGGATATAATTACAATCTAAGTGAAATAGACGTAAGTAAGAATACCGCATTAACATCTTTGAATTTGGAATATAATAACATAAGTGAAATAGACGTAAGTAAGAATACCGCATTAACATATTTGGATTTGACAGATAATAACATAAGTGAAATAGACGTAAGTAAGAATACCGCATTAATATTTTTTTATTTGAACAATAATAATTTAAGTAGTATAGACTTAAGTAGTAATACTGCATTAACAATTTTGGTTTTGTATGACAATCCATTATCACTTGGAGAATATAGATTAATTAAAGGAACTAGTGTAGAAGGTAATGGTGTTGGTAATGTAAAATTACCAGAGCAATTTCCAATTACGTATGAAATGGAAGATGGTAGTATTGCATCTTATGATGATGGAACAATAAAAGGACTTAAAAGTGGAACGACCTATCTAAAAGCAACCCTAAAAGGAATTAAATCTTCATCCTTAAATAATTCTGAAGATTTAGTAGTAGAAGGGACCATAAAAGTATTCGATATAAAGTCTGATAAATATGAGATAAATAAAGAAGATAAATATATTTATACCAAGACGGATGCTGATAATAGCACGATAATGAAAAATATAACGGTTGAAAATGGAACTGGAAAGATAGAAAATAATATCTTTAAAGTAATGGATGAAGATGTTGTTGTAGAAGAGTATAAAATAGTAAATTATTCATCGTCTACTTATGATTTAAGTAAAGAGTATATTTATGTGGGAACAAATAGTTTTTCGGCAGGTAACATAAAACTAGTTAATTTAACAACAATGGTAAATAATAATACTTTAGAAATAAAGTATGGAAGTACGGTTATGGAATCATACAAGATAGTAAGTGTATCATCAAGTAAGTATGATTTAAGTAAGGATTATATTTATACAGGAACAAACTCACTAGATAAATCAAAAATAACGTGTAAGAATTGTGAGTTAGAAGAAAAGAATAATAATTTAAACATAAAGTATAATAATGAAGTGTTAGATAGTTATAAGTTATTAAGTTATTCATCATCTGTTTATGACTTAAGTAAAGAGTACATTTATGTTGGAACAAATAGTTTTTCAGCAGGTAACATAAAACTAGTTAATTTAACAACAATGGTAAATAATAATACTTTAGAAATAAAGTATGGAAATACGGTTATGGAATCATACAAAATAGTAAGTGTGTCATCAAGTAAGTATGATTTAAGTAAGGATTATATAAGAATAGAAAAAGATGAAACGTTTGATTTAGATAATATTAAAGTAATAAACGGAGCAAAAGAGTATAGTAATGGTAAGTTATATATTAAGTATGGTAATGAAGTAATAAAAACATATACGGTATCATCAAGGTTAAAAGGAGACGTAAATAACGATAATAAGATAACGGTAATAGACGTATCAATGCTATATAGGCACGTAAAGAAAAGAGAAGAAATAACGGATAAAGACACGCTTTTAATAAGTGACATAAATGGTGATGGAAAAATAACGGTAATGGATGTATCATTGATATATAGGTATGTTAAAGGGAAAATAAATGAGTTATAGGAAGGGCGAAAAAATGAAAAAGATATGTGGTTTAATTATAATAGGATTAATGGCAATTATACCATTAAACATCAAGGCTGCAAGTAAAGTAGAAATAACATGTGATAAACAAACGTATAATGTTCAAGAAGAAGCAGTGTGTACGTTAAAGGCAACAACGGATGAGGAAATAATAAGTGTATCGGGGAGTTTAAACACAGAAGATCAAACGTTTGAAATAATACCAACGGCATCAGATATATGGCAAGGAGACGCAGATGATGGAAACATACAGTTATACACGGATGAAGAGAAAACCGGAACGTTTGACATAGCAACGATAAGAGTAAAATTAAAAGAAGGAATAACGGTAGGAGAAAGTCAAGAAATAACACTAAGTGTAAATGATATTATGTTAGGAAACGTGGATGGAGTAGAAAAACCTGCCGGAAATGTAACAAAAAAACTAACTTTTGTAAATATAAAAGAAGAAGCAAATGAAGAAACTAATAATAATCAAAATACAAATGCTAATGAAGAGACAGGCCAAACAACTAATGGTACAGAAAATGAAGTAAAAAATCCAAGTACGAGTGATATAAACATAGTAATTATTGGTATGATTATGTTAATTGTTTTAACAGGAGTAATAGTTGGCGTAAGAAAATTGAAAAAGTTAAGCAAATAAATATCTAGAATATCTAGATATTTTTTATTTATAATGGTATTGTTTTTTATAAAACATCATTTTTATAGTGGTTATATATGTTTTGTTAATAAAATTAATTAATTTATGATTGTGAGTAGTACATGAGCTAATAGTTTTTTGTATTTCTAATTTAAATGTATTTCATTTTTTTATTTAAACTACGAGAAGTGTGACATATATTATAATGTATTTAAATTTATTGCATTTTTTATTTAAAAAGGGACTTCTTAATGCGAATTAACAAAAGTTTAAAAAACTTGCTAAAACCCCTTGAAATAAGGGAATTCTTCTGATATAATTGTTACTGCGTGTAGATGCATGGATGTGCGAGGTTGCTGATACACCCGGTTAAGTTGCTTTTTTGAACTAAGGGATGTCAGGTAATTCGTTCGGAGCAAGTCTATACCAGATATAGGCGAAGGGAGGATAATCTAGTATGTCAAGTAAAATTCGAATTAGATTGAAAGCATATGATCATCGTTCTTTAGATTTGGCTGCCTCAAAAATAGTTGAGACGGTTAAACGTACTGGAGGTAAGGTAAGTGGGCCTGTGCCACTTCCAACGGAAATTCAAAAGTACACTATTTTAAGAGCGGTTCATAAGTATAAGGATTCACGTGAACAATTCGAAATGCGTACTCACAAAAGATTAATCGATATTTTAGAACCTAGTAAGGAAACGATTGATGCTTTGCAGCACCTAGACTTACCAAGTGGTGTAGATATCGAAATTAAGTAATTATAGGAGGAAAAAATGGAAAGAAAAGGAATCTTAGGTCGTAAGCTAGGAATGACTCAGGTTTTCTCTAAGGATGGTAAATTAGTACCAGTAACCGTAGTTGAAGTGGAACCAAACGTTGTAACTCAAATTAAAACTATGGAATCTGATGGCTACGATGCTATCCAGTTGGGATTTGATACCAAAAGGGAAAAACTAAGTAATAAAGCAGAAAAAGGTCATTTAGCAAAAGCTAACACTACTCCTAAGCGCTTCTTAAAGGAGATCCGCGGGGTAGATGTTAGTAAATATCAACTTGGTCAAGAACTTGATTGCACGGTTTTTGAAGAAGGCGAAATGGTTGATGTTACGGGGATCTCTAAAGGTAAAGGATTTCAAGGCGTAATTAAACGTTATAATCAATCAAGAGGTCCAATGGGACATGGATCACAATATCATAGAGGCGTTGGGTCTTTAGGAACAATGAGACCAATGCGTGTATTTAAAGGTAAGA
This sequence comes from uncultured bacterium, assembly GCA_949288625.1. Taxonomy (GTDB): domain Bacteria; phylum Bacillota_I; class Bacilli_A; order RF39; family UBA660; genus Aphodocola. The sequence goes on from CASEKZ010000094.1 coordinate 4,813, forward strand.
AATTACCAGGGCACATGGGACAAGAAACCGTTACTATGCAAAACTTAGAAGTGGTTGCGGTTATGAAAGAGGAAAACGCAATTTTAATTAAGGGTAACGTTCCAGGTGCTAAAAAGTCTTTAGTTATCATCAAATCAGCGATTAAAAAGTCAAACGAAAAAAAGGAAAAGATTGATTTAATTAGTTATGAGACTACTGAATCAAAGACTTTAGAACAAGCTGATGGCGTGGTAAACGAAGCATCACAAGAAACTATTGAATAAGTAAAAGTTAACTATTATTTAGTTATTTAATGACTATAAAAATTATTTATACTTGTGATGGAAGGAGGAATTTGAAATGCCAAAAACAGCACTTTTAAATTTAAAAGGTGAAAAAATTAAAGACATAAAATTAGATGACAACGTTTGGGGAATAAAACCAAATGATCAAGTTATTTATGAACACATAAATTTATCAATGGCTAACGCAAGACAAGGAAGTCATTCGGTAAAAACACGCAGTGAGGTTTCTGGTGGTGGAAGAAAGCCATGGAGACAAAAAGGAACCGGAAACGCAAGACAAGGTTCTACGAGAGCACCTCACTGGGTTGGCGGTGGAGTTGTGTTTGGACCTAGTTCAAACAGAAACTACACTAAGAAAATGAATAAAAAAGAACGTCGTTTAGCTCTTAAATCAGCTTTAACTTATAAGGCTAAAGCAAATGAAGTAGTAGCGATAGAAAAGTTTGATGTTAAAACAAATAAAACTCGTGACATGATAAAGTTATTGAGCGATTTAAATCTTACTGGTAAGTTATTAATCGTAACTACCGAACTAACGGAAAACGAGGTTTTAGCAACTAGAAACATTAATTCAATAAAATTAATTTTAGCAAATGAATTAAATACGTATGATGTATTATCTTACGATAAGTTGGTTATTACCGAAGACGCTTTAAAATATGTTGAGGAGGTGCTTAAGTAATGAAAGATGTAATAAAGGCACCAATCGTAACTGAAAAATCAGCTAACATATCGGCTGATGGTAAGAAAGTAGTGTTAAAAGTAGCGAAAGACGCAAATAAAGTTCAAATAAGACAGGCTGTTGAAAATGCTTTTAACGTAAAGGTAAAAGACGTTAACACTATAAGTGTACGTGCTAAGAAAAAAAGAGTGGGGCGCTACGAAGGAAAAACCAAAGCTTATAAAAAAGCAATCGTAACTTTGACAGAAGGTAGCAAACTAGACTTAAGCTAATAAGGAGGAAATATAATGCCAGTTAAAAAGTTCAGACCAACTACAAATGCTAGAAGAGATATGAGTACTTTGGTTAATGATGAAATAACTAAAAATACTCCTGAAAAAAGCTTGGTAGTTAAGAAAAGAAAAACAAGTGGACGTAATAACTTAGGCCGTATTACCGTAAGACACCGTGGTGGTGGAGAAAAAAGGAAGTATCGTGTAATTGATTTCAAGAGAAATAAAGTCGATATAACAGGTAAGGTTGCGGCTATTGAGTACGATCCAAACAGAAGTGCAAACATCGCACTTATAAATTATAAAGATGGTGAAAAAAGGTACATTATTGCTCCAAAAGGATTGAAGGTTGGAGATGTTATAGTTAGTGGACAAAACGTAGATGTTAAGGTTGGTAACGCAATGCCAATAATGAATATTCCAGTTGGTACCATAATTCACAATATTGAGTTAAGACCAGGAAAAGGAGCACAACTTGCACGTAGTGCTGGTTCGAGCGCACAAATCCTTGGTCGTGAGGAAAAATATGTATTAATAAGATTAAGAAGCGGTGAAACAAGAAAGGTTCTAGGCACTTGCATGGCAACTATTGGTGAAGTTGGAAACGAGGATTATGCACTAGTAAGTATAGGAAAAGCAGGACGTACTCGTCATATGGGTATTCGTCCAACGGTACGTGGTTCTGTTATGAATCCAAATGATCACCCACATGGTGGTGGTGAAGGTAGATCACCAGTAGGACGTAAGCAACCAATGACTCCTTGGGGTAAACCAGCACTTGGTATGAAGACACGTAATAATAAAAAAGCTTCTACTAAGTTAATTGTAAGCCGTAAAAAATAAAAGAAAGGAAGAAATGTAAATGGCAAGAAGCATTAAGAAGGGGCCTTACGTATTTCCTAGATTGTTAAGTAAGGTTCAAAAGTTGAATAAAGAGGGTAAAAAAGAAGTAATTAAAACTTGGTCGCGCCGTTCAACAATATTTCCAGATTTTATAGGGCATACTTTTGCGGTTCACAATGGTAAAGAATTTATACCAGTTTATGTAACTGAAGATATGGTTGGCCATAAGCTTGGCGAATTTTCACTAACACGTAAATGTGGTGGACACGGCGAAAATAAAGATAAAAAGTAATAACTAGAAGGGAGATAATAATATGGAAGCGAAAGCAATTGCGAAAACAGTTCGTATTTCCGCTTTAAAATCTCGTTTAGTTATGAGGTTAATAAACGGAAAAAGCGCAAACGAAGCTATGGCTATTTTAAACAACATGAATAATAAAGCTGCGCGCGTTATAAAAAAAGTTTTAGTATCAGCAGTGGCGAATGCTGAGAATAATCATAATCTTGATAAAACTAAGCTATATGTTAAAGAAGCTTATGTTAATGATGGTCCGGTGCTTAAAAGGTCGGTACCAGATTCAAGAGGAAGAATTGCTAAAAACGATCACCGTACGAGTCACGTAACAGTGGTTGTTGCTGAAAGATAATGTAAGGAGGAAAACTAATGGGTCAAAAAGTTAATCCTGTGGGTTTGAGGCTTGGTATTAACAAGGATTGGACCGCTAAATGGTATGCGTCAAGCAAGGATTTTTCTAAAACTTTAGAAAATGATATGAAAATACGTAAATTCTTGGCTAAAAAGTTAAAAAACGCAGCGGTATCTTCTGTAACGATTGAAAGAAACAATAAGAAGACCGAAGTTAAGATAAGCACGGCAAAACCTGGTGTTGTTATTGGACACGGTGGGGAAGAAATTGAAAAGATGAAGAACTCATTAAACAAATTAGTTAATGAAGAAGTTCAAATTTCCATAATGGAAGTTAAGAATCCTGATTTAAACGCACAATTGGTTGCAAATAATATAGCAAATCAAATAGAAAATAGAGGGTCATATCGTATGGCTCAAAAAAGAGCTATTAGAAACACAATGAAAGCTGGGGCAAAGGGAATTAAAACTTTGTGTTCAGGTCGTTTAAACGGAGCTGAAATTGCTCGTAGTGAAGGTTATAATGAAGGAACTACGCCTTTACATACTTTAAGAGCAGACATAGATTATGCAACTGCTGAAGCAGATACCACTTATGGTAAAATAGGGGTTAAAGTATGGATCTATAAAGGTGAAATACTTCCATCTAAGAAAAAAACTGGAGGTGTTCGTGATGTTGATGCCAAAAAGAACTAAATATCGTAAACCTCACAGAATTTATTATGAAGGAAAATCAAAAGGTAATACAAAGGTAACTTTTGGTGATTACGGATTAATGGCAAAGGAAGGTGCATGGATTACTGCTCAACAAATAGAAGCGGCTCGTGTTGCGATGACTCGTTACATGAAGCGTGGCGGTAAGGTATACGTTAATATATTTCCACATCTTTCTTTAACAAAAAAGCCATTAGAAACCCGTCAAGGTAAAGGTAAAGGTAATCCTGAAAGTTGGGTTGCTGTTGTAAAAGAAGGAAAAGTTATGTTTGAAGTTTCGGGAGTAACTGAAGAAGTTGCACGTGAAGCACTTAGACTAGCAATGCATAAGTTACCAATCAAATGTAAATTTGTAACAAAAGAAAATGGTGGTGAAGAAAATGAAGGTTAATGAAATAAGAGAACTAACCACTGAGCAAATTGAAGCTAAAATTGCTGAGACAAAGGATGAAATATTTAATTTACGTATGAAACAAGCTACCGGGAATTTGGAAAAACCTTCAAGAATAAAAGAATTAAGAAAAGACGTTGCTAGAATGAAGACGATTTTAGTAGAACGTAAGAACGCTTAAAGGAGGTTTAATAATGGAAAGAACAAGACACGAAGTTATTGGTAAAGTTGTAAGTGCAAAAAATGATAAAACCATTACTATCTTGGTTGAAACTTACAAAACTGATCCAAAGTATGGTAAGCGAGTAAAATACTCAAAGAAGTATACGGCTCATGACGAGAATAACAAAGCAAAAGTTGGTGATATCGTTAGGGTTGTAGCAACTAAGCCATTATCAAAGACTAAAAGATTTAGCTTGGTGGAAATAGTAGAAGAAGCCGTAATTTTATAGGCACTTTACAAATAAGAAGGAGGAAACATTTATGATTCAACAACAAAGTCGTTTAAAAGTTGCTGATAATTCCGGAGCTCGTGAATTAATGGTTATTAGGGTTCTTGGCGGAAGTACTCATAAGACCGGAAACATTGGCGACATCGTGGTTGGAACAGTAAAAAAAGCAACTCCAAATGGTAATATAGCAAGCGGTAAAGTCGTAAAAGCGGTTATCGTTAGAAGCAAGTTTGGAATGCGTAGAGATGATGGTTCTTATATCAAATTTGATGATAATGCTTG
>CASEKZ010000095.1 GCA_949288625.1 uncultured bacterium
TTTCCTTTAGTTTTAAATTATATCATATAAGTAAATGACTTATAATCATTATTATAAAACCTATTAAAAAATACTTTAAAACGCCTTTTAAAGAACTATTTTTATAGGCTCCTGGAATAAGCTCATAAACGGATATATGAATCATTATACCTGCAATAATGGCATATAAAGCTGCCATTATATGACTATTAATAAATGGTGCTAAAAAGAGGCATGCAAGCAAACTTCCTAAAACTTCACTCATTCCAGAAAATAATGCATATCCTATCGCTTTAAGCTTATTATTAGTAGAGTGATATATTGGTACTGCAATAGATATTCCTTCTGGAATATTATGTAATGCTATTGCTAAACTTAAAGTAATACCCAATTTAATGTTATTAGACGATGTTATAAAAGTTGCTATTCCCTCTGGTATGTTATGTAAAACAATTGCAACCATACTTATTATTCCAATTTTATATAGACCATTATTATTTATTTTTTTATTATCACTTGGAAGATATTTATCTATTAGCATCGAAATTATTATTCCAGTAACTAAAAAAGTAAGCATTAACATAAATCTAGGAAATATTCTAACGTCTTTTAATATCATGTTAAACGAGTTAGGTAATAAATCAGTTAGTGAAACACACACCATAACACCCGCTGCAAAAGATAAACTAATTGTTACTATTTTATTGTTCTTTTTTTTATCTATAAATATAATTAATGCTCCTATTAAGGTTGATATCCCCGCTAAAAAAGATAATAAAAAAGCATATAAAGTATTGCTTGGCATATATCATACCTCCCATAAATTATATGCTTTTTTATTATAATTCTTCATTAATAATCTTCATTATTTCAAGTCGGTATTGTTCCATACTTTCTTTTGTTTTCCCTTCGAAACGAACCGTTATACTAGCAGACGTATTAGATTTTCTTACCAAGGCAAAACCATTATCATATTCAATTCTAACTCCATCTATCGTTATTACGTCGTAGTTTTTTTCCTTAGCATAATTAAGAACCTTATTCACTATTATATCTTTCTTTTCCTCTCCTACTTCGATGTATTCTTCAGGTGAAGTTACGTATTTTGGCACATCAGTAAAATATTCTGATACTTTCATATCGTTGTTAGATAATATTTTAAGAAGTCTTCCAGCGGCATATAAAGCATCATCATACCCATAAAACTCATCGTTAAAGCATACGTGACCAGAAAACTCTCCCGCAAAATCATAATTGTTTTCCCTTACGGCTTTTTTTAAATATGAATGACCAGTTTTATTATAAACCGTTTTAAGTCCTAACTTTTGTAATGATTCTTCTAATGCTTTAGAACATTTCACATCAAAAGATGCGACTTTGTTTTTACAAGTTTTATAAATGGATTTCCATATTATAAGCATAAACATATCAGTTTTAACAAGATTTCCTTCTTCATCAACGATTCCAATCCTATCTCCATCTCCATCAAAAGCAATTCCAAGATCAGCATTTTCTTCTTTTACTTTTTCTTCTAGTGATGCCATGTTTTTTTCAACGGCCGGATCCGGTATATGATTAGGAAAAGAAGGGTCTGAATCACAAAACATAGGTATTACCTCTACACCCCAACTTCTAATTATTTCAGGATTATAATAACAAGTAGTCCCATTACCACAATCAACTACTACTTTAAGTTTTCTATCCCCTAACTTAATTTTATCATCCATTAATTTCTTATAATCAAACGTAATATCATATGGTGTTAAATACCCTATCCCACTTTTAAAATTACCATCTAATATAAGATTTAAAAAATTTTGTATTTTATCTTCGTACATACTACCTTCATTATCACACAACTTAAACCCATTATACTCCTTAGCACAATGACTCGCGGTTATCATAATAGCGTAAGGTTCATTAAAAAGTTCTCTTGCATAATAAAGCATTGGTGTTGTAACAAGTCCTAAATCAATTACTTTAACGCCAGTTTCTAACAAGCCTTTAATTAAATTTGTGTTAAGTGCGTTAGAAGAAACCCTAGCATCATGACCTACGATAACCGTTCCAGCACTAATTGTTCCAAAACCTTTACCAACAAGATAAGCTAAATCGTTAGTTAATTCCTTTTCATATATTCCTCTTATGTCATAACTTCTAAATACTTCTTTTACTATTTCCATATTTATACCTTCTTATTACGAGGATGATATAACTCGTAATCCTTTCTTTTTTTATCATTTGATAAATGGGTGTATATTTGCGTTGTTTTAATGTTTTCATGCCCTAACATCTCGCCAATTGATCTTAAATCCGCCCCATTTTCTAAAAGATGTGTTGCAAAAGAGTGTCTTAAGGTGTGTGGTGATGAATCTTTTTTAATTCCAACTTCTTTAAATAACTGTTTAAGAATTTTAAAAAAACCTTGTCTAGTAATTCCCTTGCCATAACTGCTTAAAAAAACTTTATCAGTTAAATAACCCTTAAGAAGTGTTGGACGATATATTTTTATATATTCATCTAAAGCTTTAGTAACAACATCAGCCATTGGAATAATACGTTCTTTTTTACCTTTTCCATAAACCTTTACATAATTATCAGTTAAATTTATATCATTAATTTCTAAATTAACTAGTTCTGATACCCGTATACCAGTTCCATACATTAGTTTAATCATCGCCATGTTACGGTATTCTTTAGCACTTTTTGGGTTTAAGCTAAGTAACTTTTCTATTTCATCTTCACTTAAAACTTTTGGTAACGTTTTTTTTAACTTAGGAGATTCAAGCCTTTCACATGGATTAATACTAATTTTCTTTTTCATCATTAAATAGTCAAAAAAGGTTCTAATACTTACTATTTTTCTTGCAATCGTCTTATCAGATGAATCAGCATCCGAAAGACTATCAATGTATGATGTAACATCATCATAAGTTACGTCCTTAGTAATTTTGTTTTTTAAATAACTATTAAAATGTAACAAATCATTTAAATAGGCATCTTTAGTATTACTACTTAGTTTTTTTTCAATGAACACATAATTAATATAATCATCTATATCATCTATCATTTAATCACCCTATTATAAGTATACATAATATGAACGTTTTTTTCAATCAGTTACGTTAGTTATTTACATTATTAGGTTTAATGTTATAATTATTAAGAGGTGTTTTACATGAATTTCGAACCTTTAGCATGTATGCTAAGACCAAAAAAATTATCCGAAGTAATAGGACAAGAACATTTAATTGGAAAAGATAAAATAATAACCAATTTAGTTAAAAACAAACGGCTATTTTCATTGATATTATATGGGCCTCCAGGTGTTGGAAAAACCTCTCTTGCAAGTGCTATTACAAATGAACTAGGACTTAAGAGCAGATTCTTAAATGCTGTTATTAACAATAAAAAAGATTTTGAAATAGTGTTTGAAGAAACTAAGGTATATGGTAACATCGTTCTTGTTGTAGATGAAATACATAGGCTAAACAAAGACAAACAAGATCTTTTACTACCACTTTTAGAAAACGGAGTTATTACCTTAATTGGCCTTACTACTTCTAATCCTTATCATAAAATTAATCCTGCTATAAGAAGTAGATGTCAAATATTTGAATTATTTCCTTTAAGTAAAGAAAATATAAAACAAGGATTAAAAAAAGCAACCGAAAAATTAATTGATATAAAAATAGATGATGCTTCTTTAAGCCTGATTTCAAAATTAGCAAACGGAGACTTTAGATTTGCCCTTAACTTACTTGAAGTAGCATATTATGCGTCTAATAAAAACATTACCGAAGATGTTATAAAAAACATTAATAGTAAAGCATCAAGTCAAATGGATGAAAATGAAACTGGTCACTACGACGTATTAAGTGCTTTTCAAAAATCAATAAGAGGATCAGACGTAAACGCTGCTTTACATTATCTTGCACGATTAATATCATCTGGTGATTTAGAAAGTATATATAGAAGAATGAGCGTAATTGCATATGAGGATATTGGTCTTGCTAATCCAAACATGGGAGTTAGAGTATCGGCATGCATAAACACGTGCGAACTACTTGGTTTACCAGAAGCTAGAATACCACTTTCACAAATGGTAATTGACCTTTGTCTCGCACCTAAGTCTAATAGTGCGGAAAAAGCAATAGACTTAGCGCTTTCTGACATTGAAAAAGGAAACGTAGGAAAAGTACCAGCTCATATTAACGCTCAAGGATTCGGATATAAATATCCACATGATTATCCTGGAAGTTATGTGCCTCAACAATACTTGCCAGATGAACTTAAAAACAGAGTCTATTATAAACCTAAAAATAACAAATATGAAAAAATGCTTAAAGTAACATTAGATAATATCGAAAAAATAAAAAGTAAGGAAAGTTAATTTCCTTACCTTTTATTATTTTAATTAAACGTATCATAAAAAGCCTTATCAATTTCACTACTTAAATTCATGGTTTTAGTTTTTTCTAAATCATCAACCGGCTCATTTTCATTAGTGCTAGCATTTAAAGACTTTTCAACCTCTACCCTTTCAGCATACGAAAGCATCCTTGTTTCTTCTTCCTCATCATTATCGGTAGGAAGATGATCATCATCTTCATAATCATTATTCTCATCAACATTATTTGTTAAAGTATCACTTGAAATTGAAGGCATTTGTTTTGTTTTTTCTTGATCATTATCAGTTGTCTTTACGACTTCTTTTTTTGTTTCGGTATTTTTGTTTATATCTTTTATTTTGTCATTCTTATTATTTTTGTTTTTCTTATTAATAAGAACTATTACAATTATTATTATAATTACCAAAGTAACTATACCGATAATTAAAGGTACGTAATTAGTATCTTTTTTTTGAATTATGATTCTATAAGTATCAGTAGAATCATCTTCTGCGGTTACAATTATTCTAATTTCACTACCATCTTTTAAATTTTTATTTCCTTCAATTTCATAAGAAGAAGTTTTATCATTTAAATCAATATCTATATCAAGTTTGGTATCATTTTTATTTATGGTTAAATAAAATGTTCTTGCGTTTTTATTAAAGTTTAAATTATATCCTTTAATATCAATACTTTTTATACTTGTGTTTGA
>CASEKZ010000096.1 GCA_949288625.1 uncultured bacterium
TAATTAATACTTGTACGGTTACGAATACAAGTGACCAAAAATCAAGAAAAATAATTAGGCAAGCAAGAAAGAAAAATAATTATGCAACAGTAGCGGTAATGGGCTGTTTTTCTCAAATAAGAGAAAATGATGATGCTATTTTAGATTACGTAGACGTTGTAATTGGTAACAATGATAAAAGTAAAATAGTAGACTTAATAGAAGAATATATAAAAAACAAGAAAAAAATACTTAATGTAAAAGATATTAATAATTCCTCATTTGATGATATGGAAATAGATTCATTTAAAACAAGAACAAGAGCTTTGGTTAAAATAGAAGATGGTTGTGAAAACTTTTGTTCTTACTGCATAATTCCTTACGTAAGAGGAAAGGTAAGAAGTAAGGATCCTAAAAAAGTAATAGAAGAAGTCAAAAAATTAGTATCTAATGGTTATAAAGAAATCGTTTTAACTGGTATTCATACTGGTCATTATGGAGCTGATTTAACAAATTATGATTTTAGTGATCTACTAAGTGAGCTAGAAAAAATAGATGGATTAGATAGAATTAGAATATCATCAATTGAAATAACTGAGTTAAACGATAAGTTTTTAAACGTTTTATCACGTTCTAAGAAAATAGTTAACCATATACACATCCCGCTTCAAGCTGGTAGTGATAAAACATTAAAAAAGATGAATAGAAAATACGATACCAATTACTTTTTAGATAAAATAAATAAAATAAGAAAAATAAGACCTGATATGGCTGTTACAACCGACGTTATTGTTGGTTTTCCAGGTGAGACTAATGAAGATTTTAACGAAACCTTAAAGTTTGTAAATAAAGTTAATTTTTCAGGTGGACACGTATTTCCTTTTTCTTCTAGAAGGGGTACTCCAGCTTCTAAAATGACTAATCAATTAACTAAAGAAGAAAAACATACAAGATGTAAAAAACTAATTAGTGTTTTTAATAAATTAGAAGAAAACTACTATAAAAAACACGTAGATAACACAGTAATTGTTATTCCAGAAACTTATGAAAATGGTTATTTAATTGGTCATACTGATAACTATTTAAAAGTTAAGTTTGAGGGGTTAAAAAAGTTAATAGGAACAGAAGTAAAAGTAAAATTATATGAGTATAAAGATAACGTTTTAATTGGTAAAATCGTATTGCAAAGGTGGCGTTATAATGGATACATATATTAAAGGAAGCTATAAAAGAAAAATATTTACATCAAATGATGGTTTTACGGTTGGATTAATAAAAATAAAAGAAACAAATGATCAAGATTTAATTGATTATGTTGGCAAGTTATTTACTTTTACAGGTTTGTTTGCTGATCTTAAGATAGATGAAAACTACGTGTTTTATGGTAACGTAATAGATAATCCTAAATATGGTATTCAGTATAAAGTAAATAAATATGAAGTTATAATGCCAAATGATAAAGATGGTTTAATTCTTTTTTTATCTAGTGATATATTTCCAGGGATAGGAGAGGTAACTGCTAAATTAATAGTAGATACCTTGGGTAATGATGTTTTAAACAAAATAATAGATAATTATGAGAATCTGCTTGTTGTACCTAAAATGACGGTAAAAAAAGCAGAAGAAATACAAAAAAGGTTACTTAAGTATAATGAGAGTTTTGAGACGGTTGTTTATTTAACTAATTTTGGTTTTAACATGAAAGATGCACTTAAAATATATAATCATTACTTAGAAGACACGATTAGGGTAATAGAAAATAATCCATATGAATTAATCGATACGATAGATGGAATAACGTTTTTAAAAATAGATGGGTTAAAAGATAAAACAAAAATCAAAGAAAACGACGAAAGAAGAGTTTTGGCGCTTATTATTTACGTAATGCAAAACTTATGCTTTCAAACTGGAGATACTTACTTATCTTTTGATTTAATCAAAAATGGTGTTAATGTTTTTTATCAAGATAAAATGAGTGATGATACTTTAAGTTATTATTTAATAGAATTAAATAGTTTGGGTAAAATAATAATAGAAAATGATAAATACGTTTTGTATAATTATTATAAGAATGAAGATTATATAAGTAATTCGTGTTATTATTTAGCAAATAAAGAAGATGCTAAAATTAAAAACATTGATTTAGAAATCGAACGATTAGAACGTTTTTTTGAAATTAGTTACAACGACGAACAAAAAAGGGCAATAAAGCAGGCTTTAGTTAAGAATTTTTCAATTATAACTGGAGGACCTGGTACTGGAAAGACCACCATTATTAAAGGAATAGTTCAGCTTTATAAAATAATTACTGGTTTTTCTTACGAAAAATTAACGCAACGATTAGTTCTTTTAGCACCAACTGGTAGGGCGGCGAAAAGAATGAGTGAAGCATGTTTATATCCGGCATCAACCATTCATCGTTATTTAAAATGGAATAAAGAAACGGGAGAGTTTTATTATAATGAACGAAATAAAGTCTCAGCTCAGTTCGTAATCGTTGATGAAACTAGTATGATTGATGTTGATCTTTTAGCTAATTTCTTTAAAGCCTTGCCTAAAAACGTTAAACTTGTGTTTATAGGTGATTATAATCAGCTAGAAAGCGTGGGGCCTGGTAACGTCTTAAAGGATATAATTGAATCTGATGTTGTTAATACTATTTTCTTAAAAGAAATATATCGTCAAGGTCAAAATTCTTTTATTACCGAGCTTGCTTACGAAGTAAACAACGGTGAATTAGACGAATCGTTTTTAAATAAAAAAGATGATTATAACTTTATCAAATGTTCAGTCGATGATGTTTTAAAAGTAACTTGTATGGTTGCAAAACGAGCCGTGGAAAAAGGTTATGATTTAAAAAACGTGCAAGTTTTAGCACCAGTATATAAAGGAATTAATGGAATTGACAACTTAAATAGAGTTTTACAAAGTATTTTTAACCCAAAAAGTGATAATAAAAAAGAAACTTATGATGCTGACGTTACGTTTCGAGAAGGAGATAAAATTTTACAGCTTGAAAACATGCCTGATGTAAACGTTTTTAATGGTGATATTGGTTTTATTGAAAAAATAGATAAAAATGAAATGACCATTAATTTTGATGGTAATAAAGTTAAGTATACAAAAAAAGAATATAAGGTTATTAAACATGGTTATGCAATAAGTATTCATAAAGCACAAGGAAGTGAGTTTGATATCGTTATAATGCCCGTTACACCATCTTATTATGGCATGCTTTATCGTAAAATAGTGTATACCGGAATAACAAGAGCTAAAAAATCACTTACTTTAATTGGGGATCCTACGTCTTTTTTTAAAGCTGTTTATAACAAAGGAAATAAACAAAGAAAAACACTTTTAAAACAAATGCTTATAAATAACATTTAGTTGTATATTTAAAATAAAAATTAGTCATATTAATAATGGCACGATTCATGTGCCATAAATCATATTTTTTAAGTAGAGGTGATTTAAATGAAAGCATTAAATAATCTTGGATGGATGCTTTTAGGAGTTGCCGTAGGATCAGGAGCACTTTATTGTTATAACGAATGCTCATGTAACGGAGGAATAAAGCAAACGATAAATAAGGTTAAGAAAAACGCAAGCGAAAAACTTGAAAATATGATGGAAAAATAGTTTCTTAAAAGGAACTGGTAGCAACTTTATTTAAGTTGCTATTTTTTTTAACATATTATAAGAATATGTTTTGAAAAATTAGAACTTTGTATTATAATGTAAATATAAAGGAGTGTTTACTTATGGAAAACAAAATAAAAAGAACTTTTAATACAAACCTTGTTATTTCTTTTTTCTTCGTGATTGTTGGTTTATTTTTATTTATTAAACCAGATACTACTATTTCGGTTATATCATACTCCATCGGTGGTATTTTACTTGCAAGTGGTATATATTCATGTTATAAATATTTTTCAGTTCAAAGTATTGGTAGCGTGTTTAATTTTGAACTTGTTTATGGGGTATTACTTTCTTTAGGAGGTATATTTCTAATATTTAACCCTCATGCTTTAGCTAGCTTGTTTCCGATAATTCTTGGATTATGGATAATAGTAAACAGCGTAACTAAGTTTCAATACGCTCTTGTTTTAAAGAAAGTAAAAAACGAAGACTGGGTATATACATGTTTAATATCAGTGCTAACTTTAGTATGGGGAATAGTACTTTTGTATAATCCTTTTGAAAGTGCTCTTTTAATTACCCAAATAATAGGTATATTCATAATCGTATATGCCGTACTTGATATAGTGGATAACTTTATAATAAGAAAAAACTTAAATGATATATTAGATGCTTTTAAATAAGTAAATAGTGATATTATAATAATAGGTGGTGTTATATGAAAAAGAAAAATGGATTTACTTTGGTTGAATTATTAGTTACGATAGCGATAATGATATCAATACTAACAATAGCAATAGTAAGTATTACTAAGATAAGTGAAGGAATAAAAAAACAATCATATGAATCAGTAAAAAGTCAAGTTATAACAGCTGCGGAAGAATATCTAAGTACCAATAGTTATTATATTGATACTATAAATGGTGGCAGTAATGTTCAAATATCAGTAGGTGAATTAGTATCAAATGATTATTTAAATCCGGTAACTAACCCAATTACTGGTAAAAGAATAAATGAATGTTCATATGTAGAAATAAAACAAGATAAGAAAAAAAAATCGGGATTATCATATACATTTAGTGAAAATGATGGGGAGTGTCCTGCAAATAATTTTGTTACAGTTAAACCTGGAATTGTAATAGGTGATTTAGAAATTGAGCCAATAGGTACCAAAGGAAATGAAGATTGGTATAAAAGAAACCCGGAATATGAAGAATCTACTATTAATGAATCAGGTAGTGAAAACAATAATTCACTTAATATTACAGCGGATAATGTACATGAATATACGCCTGGTGTTGCAGTTAAATTAACTGCTAGTGTTGATAATAGTAATTATTATATAGGAACTATAACGGCAAGTGATGTTGATGAAAGCACTAACGACTGGATCGTTTATGATTCATTAACTTCTACAGAACAAGCTAATGAAATTATCGCTTATGATATTAAATCATATAAAAATTCTACAACTAAAGTTGGTAAGAGTGTTAAATATACTGTTTCATATTTCAATAATGATGATCCAAAAGATATAATTAAAATAAGTAAACAAATTAATGATGTAAAAGTAGATGTTGATCCTCCAAGTTGTAGTGTAAAGGTTATTGGTGGTACCATTACTAATGGTAATAATACAAATTATTATTGCTATGAGCTGGATTGGTTTGGTTGGTTTAGTGTTTGCCCATCAGCTTACATTTCAAATTCCGAAGTTGGAAGTGGTATAGATAGCACTAAAACAATAACGAATAACAACGGAGAAAGTGTGTCTAATGATTTAAGTTTATATATGCTAGCTCATCGTGAAGACGATAATACTAATATTGAAAGGCAATTATTTGATATTGCCGGTAATAAAGGAAATTGTTCATGGTCTGGGGAAATTTTAGTAGCAAACCTTGTCAGTGATATTATAGATGTAATAAAGAAACTCATAGAAGATAATGTAAAATATTGTGGCAATACTATAGGAGAGTCTACCACATGGAGAAAGGGTAAAGTACAAATTACACAAAAATATGTAAATGTAAATGGTGAAGATTTAGACGAGGATATAAGTAAAACTTTTAGTGATTCTACTGAAACCGATAGGATTTGTAACGGACTTACTACATGTTGTACTGTTAATGTTTATGTAGATAATGATCCTCCATATTTTACGAAAGATAAATCACATGTTTATTTAACGCAATGGGATAATAATGGTAGGCTACTTGGGAAACGAGAAATAAAACTTTCCGGAGAAGATGGTAATTATTCTGCCGATGTTTGTTTAATAAATATTAGTGCTGGTAGATTTTCTATAACTGGAATGAATCCTTACGCAAGAGATGATCATAGCGGTATAAATAAATCAACGTTTAAAGCAGTTAAGAGTGGTCCTGGTGGTTGTTTAATTAAACCTCCTAATACAAATAATCCATGCACGTATACATATACATATTATGCTAATGATAATGTTGGTAATAGAGGAAAAATTGCAACTTATACATTTAGAGTAGGTTACATAGAAAATGACCAGATTCTTAATAGAAACTATGATAGTTTTTGCAATATACATGGCCCTATTAACAAAAATAATTATAAAAAATATTTGAATAAATAATACTTTTAGTGTTTTATTTGCTTTCCCAATAATTTATTGATATAATAGTTTATATAATTTAAGTTGATGATGAAAAATTAGTAGGTAATTATTACTTTTAAGAGAGTTATCGTATGGTGTAAGATAATAAGTTAATGTTACTCGAAGCTATTTTCTAAGACGTAGTTAATAACTACCGGTATAAAAGCCGTTATAGAAATTAAGAATAAAATAGGATGGTACCACGAGTTAATCGTTCCTAGCGATAAACTTGGTGCCTTTTTTAATAGGAGGGTATTATGGAGTTAGAAAAAAAAGATGTAAAAGTATTCATTGTTGCGGGAAAGGCTAACGCAGGTAAGGATACTACTTGTGAGTTAATTGATAATTATGTTAAGCTAAAAGAAAAAAAGGTGGTTAACTTACAATTTTCTTCTTATATTAAGATGTATGCTAAGACGATATCTAATTGGAATGGTGATGAGGATACTAAGCCAAGAAGTCTTCTTCAAGAACTTGGTACGGAAGTTATCAGAAATAAAATTGATAATGAGTTTTTTATTAAAAGAATAATTGGTGATATAGAGGTTTATTCTTATTATTGTGATGTAATAACGATTAGTGATGCAAGGCTTCCTTTAGAACTTGATAGTATTAAAAACGCTTTTAAAAATGTATATAAAGTGAGGATAGAAAGACCTAGTTTTGAAAATAATTTAAATAGTAAAGAAAGAAAGCATATTACTGAGACTGCTCTTGATAATTATGATGATTATGACTATGTTTTGATAAATGATGGTACTATTAGTGAATTAAATGATAAAGTTAAAAAAATGGTAGATGAGGTGTTATAAATGAAAATGTTAACTAGTAATGAAATAAGAAAGATGTTTTTGGATTATTTTGAGAGTAAGGGGCATTTGATCGTGCCTTCTGCTTCTTTAATACCTAATGATGATCCTTCTATTTTGTGGATTAACGCGGGGGTTGCACCTTTGAAAAAGTATTTTGACGGAAGAAAAATTCCGCCTAAAAGGCGTCTTGCAAACTCTCAAAAGTGTATTAGAACAAATGATATTGAAAACGTTGGTGATACTTATCATCATACGTTTTTTGAAATGCTTGGTAATTTTTCTATTGGTGATTATTTTAGAAATGAGGCATTGGGATTTGCTTGGGAACTTTTAACTAGTCCTAATTGGTATGGTATTGATAAAGAAAAGTTATACGTTACCGTTTATACTGATGATAATGAGGCTTATAATCGTTGGATAGAACTTGGGGTTTCACCATCACACATCATAAAAAGTAAGGATAATTTTTGGGATATTGGTCCTGGTCCTTGTGGTCCTGATTCAGAAATATTTTTTGATAGGGGAGAAGAATATGATAAAAGAGGTCCTGAGTTAATTGAAAATGACATAGATAATGATAGGTATATTGAAATATGGAATAATGTTTTTTCTCAGTATAATCATATTGATGGTGTTGATAGAAAAGATTTTCCTGAGCTTCCGCACAAAAACATTGATACTGGAATGGGATTGGAAAGATTGGTTTGTGTTTTGCAAAATGGTAAAACTAATTATGATACTGATTTGTTTAGCCCAATTATTATAAAATTAGAAGAGTTATCTGGTGTTAAATACACGGATCAAAGAGCTTTTAGAGCGATTGCGGATCATATAAAAACACTTGTGTTTGCACTTTCTGATGGAGCTTGTTTTTCAAACGAAGGAAGAGGTTACGTTTTAAGAAGATTATTAAGAAGGGCGTCTCGTTTTGGAAGAACGCTTGGTATTAATGAACCTTTTATGTATAAGTTAACTGATAGTGTTATTGAAATTATGAAAGAGGCATATCCTTATTTGTTTAAGCATAAAAACAACGTTGATAGGATGATTAAAAATGAAGAAGATGCTTTTTTAAAGACCTTGGCTTCTGGTGAAAAAAGATTAAATGATCTTGTATTAAGTGGTAATAAAATAACTGGAAGTGATGTATTTAAGTTATATGATACATATGGTTTTCCTTATGAATTAACAAAGGAAATTTTAGGTGAAAAAGGAATTGAAATTAACAAAGAAGAGTTTGATAAGTGCATGCAAGAGCAAAGAAAAAGAGCACGTGATGCTTTTAAGAACGTATCTGGTATGAATGTTCAAGGTGACATTGTAAACTTTAAAGAAGAAAGTGTATTTACCGGTTATGAAAAATTGGAAGATGATGGAAAAGTAATATTTGTTGGGGACGAATTGGGTAATAGTGCTGACATTTATTCTAAAGGTATAATAATTACCGATAAAACACCTTTTTATGCTGAAATGGGCGGACAAGCGGGTGATACCGGGTTGATAACTGGTAACGATTTAAAAGCAGATGTTTTAAAAACTGAAAAAGCTCCTAATGGGCAAACCATGCATTTTATAAGAATAATTGAAGGAGAGATAAACGTTGGTGATGTAATCCATTTAAGTGTTGATAAAGAAAGAAGGTTTGCAATAAGTCAGGATCATTCTGCAACGCACTTACTTCAGCGGGCACTAAAAGACGTATTAGGTGAAAGTGTTAATCAAGGTGGTAGTTATTTAGATGGTTATACTTTAAGATTTGATTTTAATTATGAAGGTGGGATAGCTGACGAAGAGGTTATTAAAGTTGAGGAAAAAGTAAATGACATGATTAGGGCTTCTTATCCATTAGAAGTAATGGAAATGAAAAAAGATGATGCTATTAAACTTGGGGCTATGGCACTTTTTGGAGAAAAATATGGAGACGTTGTTAGGGTTGTTAAATTTGGTCCTTCAATTGAACTTTGTGGTGGTACGCACGTTACTAATACGGCAAACATAAGAAGTTTTGCAATTAAATCCATAGAATCTAAGGGCCTTAACGTGTATAGAATAGAAGCTGCCTGCGACACGAATTTGGAAATAGAATTATTCGAAATTATTAAGCCTTATAACGATGAAATGATATTGCTACTTAAAAAAGCTAAACGTATCATTGAAGATGCATCACAAAATGATATAAATTTAGTTTTTAACCCCGTTATTTCTAATGAAAGACCTAAATGTTATAAGGATGTTTTACAAAATAAACAGGAAGTTATACATTTAAGAAAACAAGTTAATGATTTAGAAAAAGGGTATAAAGAATTGGTAATAAGTAAGGCACTTGAAAGGGTAGATAAATACGTTGAAAATAAAATGAATGGTAAGTATGGCGAGGTTGTGATATTAAGTTTTGATAAGTATGATATGGCAACGATAAAGGCATTATCAGGAGCTATTTCATCAAGACTAAATAACGGAATAGTTTTTATTTCTAACGTAAATGATGGTGCAATTAACTTTGTTTGTAAGGCAAATGAGACGTTAAAGGATAAATTTGATGCGGGTGTTCTTATTAAAGATGTATCTAAAATCGCAGAAGGCTCTGGCGGTGGAAGTAAGGTGTTTGCTGCCGGCGGAGGTACGAGGGCTGATAATATTCAAATGATTGAGGATTACGTTAAGTCTAAAATAGTTAATGAGTAAAAGGCAGGTAGTATTTATGGAATTTAAAAAGAAAAAAAGGCTTAGAAAATGGGTAAAAATAACATTAAGTATTATATTAGTATTTATTTTTATAGTTATATTTGGATTAATTTTCTTCAATTTTTTATTAGGTCCGGTGTCTAATAAAAGTAAAGAGGTGCTTTTTGAGGTTGAAGATGGAAGCTCTGTATATAGTGTTGGCGAGAAATTAAAAGAAGAAGGATTAATAAAAAACTATTTAGCATACAAAATATATGTTAGGTTAAATAATGTTAATGGTTATAAAGCTGGTGTTTATAAGCTTGATAAAAGTTATTCAACCAAACATATAATTGAACTTTTAACGGGTAATTACTATAAACAAAATGGCATTACAATAACTTTTAAGGAAGGACTTACCATTTGGGATGTTGCTAAGGAAATTAACGCAAATACATCCATTGATGAAAGTGAGTTTTATGAAGTGTTGGATGATGATGCTTATATTGATTCTTTAATTCAAAAGTATTGGTTTTTAACTGATGATATAAAAAATGAAAATATATATTATCCGTTAGAAGGTTATTTATTTCCAGAAACATATACTTTTAGTAATAATGTTACGGTACAAGAAATTATAGAGGTTATGCTTGATCAATCTGATAAAATTTTTTCTAAGTATCGTTCTTTAATTGAACAAAGTTCCTATAGTATTCATGAGCTTGTTACTTTAGCATCAATGGTGGAAAAAGAAGGAATTTTAGATGAAGATAGAAAAATGATAGCGGGTGTTTTTTATAACCGGTTAAACTCTGGTATGTCACTTGGTAGTGATGTTACTACTTATTATGCTTTTAAAGTTGATATTGGGAATCGTGATTTAACTTCTAGTGAGATAAACACATATAACCCGTATAATACGAGGGGACCAGGTATGGCCGGGAAACTTCCTATAGGACCGATATCTAATTTTGGCGAATCATCATTTTCGGCGGTGTTAACTCCTACTAATAATGATTATTATTATTTTGTTGCGGATAAATCAGGGAAAACTCATTTTACTAAGACATATGACGAACATCAAACGTTAATTAATGAATTAAAAGAAGCTGGAAATTGGATAGAATGGTAGAATTGTAAAAAAAATAAGTAAATAACCAAAAAAGAGAAATGGTAAAAAAGAAGATGAAAAAAAGCAATTTTGATCTAAGATCAAGATGCTTTTTTTGTGATTAAAAGAAAGAAAAAAAGTAAAAAATGAAGTTTGCAAAGGGATTTAAAGTATGATAGGATGCCACTA